>CAYGBB010000358.1:0-2556 GCA_964347985.1 uncultured Moraxellaceae bacterium | reverse complement strand
CAGCGGCAGGACGCCCATGACCACGGAGCCGTTCAATAGATCGATCATCATCGGCGGCGAACCGCGGTAGGGGATCACGTTGAATTCAAGCCCTGCCCTGACGCGGAGCAATTCGTGAGCCATGGATTGCGGCGACCCAACGCCGCCACTGCCGATGGGAAGACCCGGACGGGCGCGAGCAGCGGCGACAAAGTCGGCAAGGCTTTGCCATGGGGACGAGCCACCAACTGTAAAAAGGTTGTGCGTCATGCTCAACCTTGCGATCGGCTGGAAGTCAGAGGGACGCCAGCCGAGTTCCGTATCGACCAGCGGGTTCACCAGAAGGAAGGTCGCGCTCGCAAGCAAAGTATAACCATCAGGCTTTGCCTTGCTGACCACGGCCGGTCCCAGGTTGGCATTGGCACCGGCGCGATTGTCGACCACGATTGGCTGGCCCAGTTTCTCGCTCATTTTGGGCGCCATCACCCGTAGCATGGCGTCTACAGCACCACCTGCCGGATATGGCACAACGATGCGGATCGGCTGGTCTGGCCAGCCGGCCATGGCGGGTGTGGCGACGGCGACCAGCAGGAAGCCAAGTGCGGCGATCAGGGGGCGTTTCATGGGGGCGGCCTCAGCAAGGATCTAGCGGCGCGGAGAATGGCACGCCAGGAACCTGGATGCCGGCAGGGCGCCCGCCGCGCGTAGCTGGCTGCGCAACAGCGGTGAAGCTCGCGGGCAGCGTCGGTCCACCATCGCAGGCCAGCCACAACCGTAGCAGGTGACGTCGTCGTTCAGGCTCCGGCCAGTCTTCGTACGAGGTACGAGAGTGCATGATCCAGTGGTTGCACAGCACCTGGACATCTCCCGGGCGAAACTCCATCGACAGAGATATCGCAGGGTCTGCAGCCAGACTGTCGAGCAGATCCAGAGCCTCCTCCTGAAGCCGGCTAAGGCGAGGCACTTCTGGCATCAGCTGCGCTTTACGTATGGCACTTCGTACGTAAGTGACCACCATCCGTCCGGCGCAAGGAGAGAACACCGGCATGCCGTAGTACGGCTTCATGCAGGCACCGACCTCGCCCCAGCGGGTGTAATAGACGGGTTCCAGCAGAACGCGCGCCAAGTCCGGACGGCGGCGCACCATTTCATTCCAAATCGTCGTGGAGCTGGCGATTTTGGACAGCCCACCAGACTGCGGTGTGCGCAGGGACAGCAGCCCAACCAGGTCCGAAAAGTCCGTATGAAAATTCAGCCCGGCATTGGTCTGGTAGCCGCGGACCTCAGGGTCGGCATAATCCAAGCCAAGATTGGCCACGTGCCCCAGCACATGTCCCTTGCCGTTCTGAGACACCGCTTCGCCCAGGTACAGCCCGATGCCCCAGAAGGCGACCGCGCTCTCCCATGGCGAATACTCCGCGACTGGCACGCCGCGTAGCAAGAAGAAGCCACGACCGTCCAGTGCTTCGCGCCTCAACCTATTTAGCCGCGCAGCCAGACTGACCAGTGGGAACTGCGCGCGTCCCAGCGAATGCAACGGCTGACCACTAGCCCGGGCGACCGCGATCGCACGGCGTAGCTCCTGGCGATCCGCGTCGCCTAGATCGTGAATCCAGTCCGTACGCTGCGCCAACTCGGGGCCGTACCATGCTTGCGGCGTGTCGAACTCCGACAGGGCAGTCTGCACTGCAGCGGTCTGCGACATGTTCTAGTTTTCCCCTCTGTCTTTTGCTCTGCCCCGGCAGTTTGCTCTGTCCCCGACCAAAATGGCTTCCATCCGCAACCTAGCAAGCATGCGCTCATCCCCAAGGGTCAACAGTCAGATAGCCGTGACGTTCCACAGCGGATCACGAGCCTCAAGACAGTCTACGGTCGCAGTGGACCTTACCGGTCGAGCTTTGACGCGCGGCAGGCGCTCGGTAGCAGCTGGACTGGCGCATGGCCCTACCTCTAGCGTGAAGGCCCATACTGAAGGTCTTCAATATCTCCGAAGTCTTGTTGCGTCTCATTGCGCAGAGAACCTTTAGTTTCGCGGCTCCGGCGTTTGGTGCGGATCACCCCGCCGCTGCCATCTTTGTTACTCAATCCACCTGAGCACCTGCCAACGCTACTAACTCACGCCATTTGGCGATTTCGGCCTCGATGAAGGCTTTTGTCGTGGCTGGCGTAGAGGCGTCGCTGGCCTCCATGTTGAGGGCCTTCAGTCGCTCCCCGAGCGTCGGGTCGGCGAGTGCCCTATTTACCGCGGCATTCAGCCGGTCAACGATCTCCTTGGGTGTGCCGGCAGGCGCCGCCACGACATTCCAGGTCCCGCCCACGAAGTCTGGTAGTCCTGCCTCGGCCATCGTCGGTATGTCCGGCATCACGGTGCTGCGCTTGTCGGCCATCAACCCTAGCGACACGAGCTGGCCCGCCCTGATGTGCTCCATTACAGGGCCGAGAGTGCCGAACATGAAGGCGTGCCGGCCGGCCAGCAGGTCCTGCAGCGCCGGACCGGTGCCACGATAGGGCACGTGCAGCACGTCGGCGCCCGTTCGCGTCTTGAAGAGTTCACCAGCCAGATGGTTGGTCGTGCCG
>CAYGBB010000357.1:0-2562 GCA_964347985.1 uncultured Moraxellaceae bacterium | reverse complement strand
CCGGAATACCGCACGCTGCCGATGGTCTGGTATGTGCCGCCACTGTCACCCATCCAGAATGCGGCAGAAGCCGGCAAGGTGGGCATGAACGGCATCCTGCCGGATGTCGACAGCCTGCGTATTCCGCTGCGTTATCTCGCCAACCTGCTCACTGCCGGTGACGAGAAGCCGGTCAAGCTGGCCCTGAAGCGGTTGCTGGCGATGCGTTCCTACAAGCGTGCCCAGAACGTGGATGGTCGTGAAGATTTGACGGCGCTCAATGATGTCGGCCTGAGCAAGGCGCAAGCTGAAGACATGTACCGTTATCTGGCGATTGCCAACTACGAAGACCGCTTTGTCATCCCGACGGCCCACCGTGAGGAGGCCATGAGCGAAGCCTTTGCCGAGCGCAATGGTTGCGGCTTCAGTTTCGGCAGCGGCTGCAACGGTTCGTCCGAGACCAACATGTTCGGTGGCAAGAAAGCCACGCGGCGTGATGTGTTGAAGACCGTTCAGCTCTGGGAGGAATGATCATGCAGATTCTCAAGGTAATTTCCCTGCTGCTGGATTATCCGGATGAGGCCTTGCAGGCTGGCAAGGCGGAGCTCGCGGCGGCCATTACGGCCGCCCGCGAAATCTCGCCGGTGCAGCGTCAGGCGCTGCAGGCGCTGCTGAACCGGTTGGCGGATAACGATCTGCTGGATGTGCAGGAAGCGTATACCGAGCTGTTCGAGCGTGGCCGCTCCCTGTCGCTGTTGTTGTTCGAGCATGTGCATGGCGAGTCACGTGATCGCGGTCAGGCCATGGTGGACCTGATGGCGCAGTATGAAGAAGCCGGCTTTGCCATCGGCGTGAAGGAGCTGCCGGATTACATCCCGCTGTATCTGGAGTATCTCGCCAGTCGTGAGGATATCGAGGCGCGCGAAGGCCTGTCCGATGTGCAGCACCTGCTGGCGCTGCTGGCGGCCCGCATGGACGAGCGCGAGTGTGATTACGCGGCGTGCTTCCGTGCCCTGCTGCAGATTGCCGGTGCCGAGCCGCAGGATGCCGTGGCCAGTGTGCGTGAGCTGGTGGCGGCGGAAACGCGTGACGACAGCCTCGAAGCACTCGATGCCGAGTGGGAAGAAGAGGCCATCACCTTCCTCAATGGCGACCAGAACACCAGTTGCGGTACCTCGCCCGGCGGCAAGGGCAAGGCCCGTGAAGACGTAGCGGTGCCCGTGCACTGGGTGGATTTCAAGCAATCAGCTGCGCCGGCAGGCAAGGCCTAGGAGACAGACCATGTCCAATCTCAATTTTCTGTTGTTCGGGGTGTATCCCTACGTAGCGCTGGCCATCTGCCTGATTGGCAGCTGGGCGCGTTTTGACCTGTCGCAATACACCTGGAAAACCGGCTCCAGCCAGATGCTCAGCAACAAGGGTATGCGGGTGGCGAGCAACATGTTCCATGTCGGCATCCTCTTTATCCTGGCCGGTCACTTTGTCGGTCTGCTGACACCGCATGCGGTGTATCACCATGTCATCAGCACCGAGAACAAGCAGTTGCTGGCGATGGTGTCGGGTGGCGTTTTCGGGGTGATCTGCCTTGTCGGCCTGCTCATGCTGATCGTGCGCCGCATGACCGATCCGCGCGTGCGCGCCAGTTCCAGTGCATCGGACATCCTGATCCTCTGGGTGTTGCTGGCGCAGTTGTGTCTGGGGCTGCTGACGATCGTGGCCTCCACGCAGCATCTGGACGGGTCGGTCATGGTCATGCTCGGTAACTGGGCACAGCATCTGGTGATCCTGCAGCCCGCCGTGGCCGCCGAGTCGATTGCACCGGTCGGTCTGGTCTACAAGCTGCATGTCTTCCTGGGCATGACGCTGTTTGTGCTGTTCCCCTTTACCCGTCTGGTGCACATGGTCAGCGCTCCGGTATGGTATCTGGGCCGGCGTTACCAGATCGTGCGCCAGAAGGCCTGATCCCGATCATCGTCAGCAGGAGATCCTCATGAGCAGCGCTACGATTATTGCCACGAGTGAGCAGGAGTGGCCCCATATCCGTGTCAACGGGGTCGCGCTTGAGCAGGAGTCCATTGCCAGGGAAATGCAGTATCACCCGGCAGACAGCCGCCAGGAGGCCGTATTCCTGTCGGCTCAGGCACTGGTGATCCGGGAGTTGCTGCAGCAACGCATCGCCGAACTGGCGATTGCGGTTGCACCACTTGCGGGCGAAACTGATGAAGAAGCGGCGGTACGCACCTTGATCGAGCAGGAAGTGACCCTGCCGGACATGGATGCCGACAGCGTAAAGCACTTTTTTGACGCCAATCCCGAGCGCTTCATGTCGCCCCCGTTGGTGGCGGCGCGCCATATCCTGCTGGCAGCCGCGCCGGATGACCAGCTGGAGCGCAGCGAGCAGCGGGAGGTGGCCGAGGCACTGATTGCCCGCCTGCAGCAGGGTGAGGACTTTGCGGCACTGGCCACGGCACACTCTGCCTGCCCCTCCAAGGCCCAGGGTGGCGCGCTGGGGCAGATCAGCAAGGGCCAGACGGTGCCGGAGTTCGAGCGCCAGCTGCTGCGCCTGCCGGTCGGCCTGGCCTC
>CAYGBB010000356.1:0-2566 GCA_964347985.1 uncultured Moraxellaceae bacterium | reverse complement strand
CACTTGTCCGGTTCATTCGCGGGCGGAGTAGGCGCAGGGGTATCGCTGTTACTGCCACCCCCTCCTCCACACCCAGTGAGCCCAATCGCCAGCACAACCAGAAGTGCACCGCATTGCAGGCGTTTCGATCTGCATTGTCTGCGCATGTGCATTTCACTGCATCGCCACGTGCTGCTCATACCACCTCCTTGTCGACACGCCAAAAAGCGTTCTGCAGGTCACCCGCTGTACTTACGTGCCGTGTCCAATATTACCAAACACCGGATCGGCAGGCATCAGCAGGGCAAGCACCCAACGATCATGCCGACAAAGTGTCAGCAGAACCGGCTGCGCCTTGTTTCGGTGGTGGCCTTCACCAGTGCCTTGGCAGTTTTCTGGTACTTTTCCAGAAACTTGTTCTCTGCATACTCATCCGCATACAACCCCGCCAGATCCTCCTGCATTTTCAAGAACAAATGCGCCGTCATGCTGGCATCGGCCAGGGCGCGGTGGTGGCGACCGTCGACCTGGATATTGTGCAGGTCCACTAATGTGGCGAGCTTGTGGTTGGTAGACCAGGGATAAAGGCGACGGGCAATGAGTACCGTGCAGAGGAAGTCATGTGCACAGGGGAGGCCGATACGGCCGAGCTCGTACTGCCAGAACTTGCGGTCGAAACTGGCGTTGTGGGCAACCAGGGTGGCGTCACCGACAAAGGCGGCGATTTCGGCCATGACTTTTTCTGGTGCGGGTGCGGTGCGCACCATCATGGGGGTAATGCCGGTGAGTGACGTGATGAATGGCGGCACGCGTACGCCGGGGTTCATCAGGCTCTGCCAGGTATCGATGATCTGGTTGTCCTGTACCAGCACAGCAGCAACTTCTATGGCGCGACCGCCGCTGTCGGGCATGAGTCCGTTGGTTTCAAAATCGATTACGGCGTAACGGGTCATGCGGGGAGTCGTCCTGGCTGCCGGGGTGACCGGCGTGCCTGTTCGGGTAGGGGATGTGCTTGAGGGGGGTCGAATCTAGCAGGTGGCAGCGGCTGCAGGAAACCGGAATCAGACATATCGCGCAAATGAAGGCGTCAATACACCACTCGATTCCGGCCCTGCTGCTTGGCCTGATACAGCAGGCCGTCGACCTTTTCAAAAAATTCCGCTGCCGAATCCTGCTCCTGCGGCACGATCGTTCCCACGCCAAGGCTCACCGTCAGATACTCACCAATACGTGAATGCTGGTGTGGAATCATCTCGTCCAGCACCGCCCCCAGGCATCGCTCTGCAACAGCCATGGCGGCATCGGCATCGGTTTCCGGCAGGAGCAATACAAACTCCTCACCACCAAACCGGGCCAGCAGGTCACGTGGCCGGGCGGCGGCGGCATTGAGGGCACCAGCAACACGGCGCAGGCAATCATCGCCCGCAATGTGCCCGTAGTGATCGTTGTATTCCTTGAAGAAATCTATATCGGCAAAAATGAGCGACAAGGGTTGCTGGTTGCGGTATGCACTTGCCCACTCCCGCTCCACCACCTGATCGAGCATGCGCCGATTGGCCACATTGGTGAGACCGTCCTTGTAGGAGAGCGCCTCCAGCTCGCGCTGCAGTCGCAACACTTCATCCTCATTGCGCTTGTGCATGCTGATATCGAACATGAAGCCGACCAGTGCTTCGACCTCGCCGTCCTTGCGCACCACATGCACAACGTCGCGAATCCAGACATAGCTGCCCTCGCGAGTGAGCGCCCGGTAATCGGCCTCGTGATCCGCACCGGCCTGCGACTGCGAAACGCAGAAACTGACCACTTTGTCGCGATCATCCGGATGCATGCGATCGGCCCAGTCATTGACCGTTTTCCAGCTCTCCGGTGTCCACCCCAGCAGTGCCTCGATCTGTGGGCCGATATAGGTGAACTGCATCGTCTTCCAGTCGATTCTCCAGGGAATCGCATTGGTGGACTCCAGCAGGGTCTTGTAGACGGCTGGATCGGTCTCCATCGCTTGCTGCGTAGTGGTCATGTCGCCTCAATCTCCCTGCCCGCCCCCAGGCCGCTACCGGCCAAGGGATGATGATGTATCTGTCTGGTAAATCTAGCAGCTGGCCGCAGCGGCGGGAAACCGTAACCATCCCCGGCGCTAAATAAACCGGGAAGCGCTGGCTCAGGCCGGGACAAACAGGCGCAGATGGTCACGGATATGCAGGGTATGCGCCTGTACGTACTCATCTTTCGACAACGTGCCATAGGCAAAGTGCGGCGCCAGCTCCCCGTCATGATCAGAAAACGTCTGCAACGCGGCCAGCAGTTGCTCAAGCGCCTCCTTTGGATCACCGTCATCGGCAATGACGGGGGCGCCGGGAATGGGCTCGGTCAACGGGTGCCGCATTGCCCCTGCAGTGGAAAACGCAAAAAATGCCGCCGTACCTGCCGTCTGCCGGAAGGCAGGAGATTTCAGGCTGGGATAGCCCGTCATGGACAGCTCGATGCTCTGGGCCAGATGGGAAAACACCTTGCTGGCTGACCAGCCTGAAAGGGTACTGAACGGGCGCAAGCGCATAGCCTGCAGCTCAGCCACGATTGCGGCCAT
>CAYGBB010000355.1:0-2573 GCA_964347985.1 uncultured Moraxellaceae bacterium | reverse complement strand
CACGGCGCTGGCCGAATCGATTTTTCACATGCCGGTACGTATCGGCATGCCGCAGTCGCTCAAGGTGGGCGGCATGGGCGAGGTATTGCGGAATCCGATTTATTCCACCGGTGTTGGCTTGCTGCTCTACGGCAAGAAGCAGTGGGAAGAGGGTCAGAGTGGCCAAGCCGTGCGCAAGCACACGGGAGCCAGTGTGGGCGAGGTAGTACAGAAGCTGCGTGGCTGGCTGGCGCGCAATTTCTGAGCGTGGTGCCGGGTGAGCGGAGCACCCGGCAGTGGCATGAGTTTTCAGTGAGCATTTGGGCGAAGGAGAGTGAGATGAGCAATATTTTTGAGTTGGCGGACAACGTACCGCAGCATGGTTCTGCGGTCATCAAGGTGATCGGGGTGGGTGGCGGTGGTGGTAATGCCGTTGAGCACATGGTGAACAGCCAGGTTGAAGGGGTTGACTTCATCTGCGCCAATACGGACATGCAGGCGCTTGGCCGCATGCATGCCCGCACCCATTTGCAGATGGGTGCGGGCGTGACCCGCGGTCTGGGGGCGGGCGCCAATCCTGAAGTGGGTCGGCAGGCCGCCGTGGAAGACAGGGATCGCATCCGTGAAGTATTGACGGGTGCGGACATGGTCTTCATTACCGCCGGCATGGGCGGCGGTACCGGGACCGGTGGCGCTCCGGTAGTGGCCGAAGTCGCCAAGGAAATGGGCATCCTGACGGTGGGGGTGGTGACCAAGCCATTCTCTTTCGAGCAGAAGAAGCGCATGGACGTCGCGGAAGCCGGTATCGAGAACCTGTCCCAGTATGTCGACTCCCTCATCACGATTCCGAACGACCGCCTGCAGAAGGTGCTCGGTGATGTGTCGATGATGGAGGCCTTCCGCGCCGCCAATAATGTGCTGAAGAACGCCGTGCAGGGCATCGCCGACATGATTCAGCGCCCCGGCATCATCAATGTCGACTTTGCTGACGTACGCACCGTCATGTCCGAGCAGGGGCTGGCCATGATGGGTACCGGCTCGGCCAAGGGCGAGGATCGTGCCCGTATGGCGGCAGAAATGGCCATCCACAGCCCGTTGCTGGATGACGTGAACCTGCAGGGGGCTCGCGGGGTGCTGGTGTCGATTGCGGCTAATGAAGACATGCGCCTCAGCGAGTTCACCACGGTAGGTGATCTTGTCCAGCAGTTTGCCTCTGACAATGCCACGGTCGTTATCGGCACCATTCTTGATCCTGAGCTGGGTGACGAGATGCGTGTGACCGTGGTGGCCACCGGCCTCAGCAAGGCAGCACGCGCCGGTGCAGCCGGCATGAAGCTGGTGGCCCCGCCGGCCGCTGCCATCACGCCGGTAGCCGTGACGGGCACCCATGGTCAGGCCGGTGGTGATTACGACACCCCGGCTTACCTGCGCAAGAAAGAGGCGAACGGCGGGACCGCTCCCCGCAGCAGCCCTGATTTGCTGAACATCCCGGCCTTTCTGCGCCGGCAGGCAGACTAAGGGTCAAGCCCCAGGGTTTATAAGCCCGCAAGCCCGGACCGACCGCTCACTCTCCCGGTCGGTCCGGCTCTTTTTCCTGCGAGCAGTTTCGGGTTGCACGGGCAGCCTCGTCTGCTACCATCGCCCTCCCGCCGCCTGAAATAACTTGTCACATGTTGCGACAGCGCACTGTTAAAAACGCCATCCGCGCCAGCGGTATCGGCCTCCACACTGGCGCCAAAATCTACCTCACCCTTAAGCCGGGCCCAGTGGATAGCGGAATTGTGTTTCGCCGCACTGATCTTGCCCCCCCTGTTGACTTGCCGGCCAGAGCCATGCTGGTCCGTGATACATCCATGGCTACCACCCTGGTACAGGGAGAAGTCAAGCTCTCCACCGTAGAACACCTGATGTCGGCATTGGCCGGCCTTGGTATTGATAATGCTCTGGTGGAGGTCACGGCAGCCGAAATCCCCATCATGGATGGCAGTGCCGGCCCATTCGTGTTCCTGATCCAGGCGGCAGGCATCCTTGAGCAGGATGCCCCCAAGCGCTTTGCCCGCATCAAGCGGCGCGTTGAAGTGCGCGAGGGTGACAAGATAGCCGCCTTTGAGCCCTATAACGGCTTCAAGCTTTGTTTCACCATCGATTTTGATCACCCGGCTTTTCTCGATGAACACAAATATGCCGAGGTGGACTTCTCCACCACGGCGTATGTAAAGGAAGTCAGCCGCGCCCGTACCTTTGGTTTCATGCGCGACATCGAGTATCTGCGCTCCAGGAATCTGGCCCTGGGCGGCAGCATGGAAAACGCCATTGTGGTCGATGACCACGGGGTGATGAATGAGGAAGGGCTGCGTTACGAGGACGAGTTCGTGCGCCACAAGATGCTGGATGCCATCGGCGACCTTTATCTGCTGGGCTGCGGCATTCTGGGGGAATATCAGGGCTACAAGTCCGGCCATGCACTCAATAACCAGTTGTTGCGCGCACTTCTGGAGCAAGCGGATGCCTTTGAAATTGTCACATTTGATGACGAAGCACTGGCGCCAATCTCTTATGTCAAACCAGTCAGGCTGGAAGAGCCCATATAAATC
>CAYGBB010000354.1:0-2583 GCA_964347985.1 uncultured Moraxellaceae bacterium | reverse complement strand
CCGTAGCGCAGCTCCTGGGCCTTGAAAAACTGGGTGTTGAAGGTGCGCGGGAAGGTGTCACGGGCCGAGAGGTCGCCCTTCTTCTCGCCGACCAGGCCACCCAGGTAATTGGCAATCATGCCGTCATAGCCCGCCGTATGCTCAAATGCCTTGACGGCCAGATCGAAACGGATCTCATCCGAGAGGCCGCCGCTCTTCTGGATTGCTTCCAGCACACGGCCGTAATCGGCTGCACTCACTACGATGCCGACATGGGCATGGTTCTTGGCCGCCGAGCGCACCATGGTCGGGCCGCCGATGTCGATGTTCTCGATGGCATCGGGCAGGGTGCAGTCGGGCTTGGCCACCGTGGCGGCAAAGGGATAAAGGTTCACTACCACCAGGTCGATGCCGCTGATGCCGTGCTCGGCCATCACGGCGTCGTCCTGGCCACGCCGGCCGAGAATGCCGCCATGGATCGTGGGGTGCAGGGTCTTGACGCGGCCGTCCATCATTTCCGGAAAGCCGGTGTGATCGGCGACTTCAGTCACGACGATGCCGTTTTCACGGAGCAGCTTGAAGGTGCCGCCGGTGGACAGCAGGGCGACGCCGGCCTGACTAAGCGCGCGCGCGAAATCAACGATGCCGGTCTTGTCGGAAACGGAAATCAGGGCCTGTTTGACGGTCTGGCTCATGGGGGTTACCCGTAGTGATCAAGGGAATTCAGTGCAAATAAAAAAGGGCGCAATCGCCCTTTTTTGGTTTTCGGTTGCCGCCATCACATCAGGCCATGATCCTTGAGCTTCTTGCGCAAGGTGCCACGGTTGAGGCCGAGAATTTCGGAGGCACGGGTCTGGTTGCCGCGCGTGTATTCGAGCACGACTTCCAGTAAGGGGCCTTCGATTTCCGCAAGCACCATGTTATAGACGTCAGTGACCTGTTCGCCGCCCAGGTTGGCAAAGTAATTGCGCATGGCCAGTTCGACATGGTCGCGCAGGGTGTGCTGCGTGCTGGTGGTACTTTGAAACTGTTTCAGGGTGGACATGTCCATGCCGTTATCGCTGCCATTAAGAAGTAACGGATCCATGTTGAGATTATTCATGCCGCTCTTACCTCTCCATCGATAAGCTGTCCGAAAAAATCACGGACAAAGGCCAGTTGCAGGGCTGGCGACTCCAGTTTGTTAAAGTGACGCGAGGCCGTTGCACTATCCGGAAGACATGATTGCGGAAGATGCTCCACATACCAGCCGAAATGCTTGCGGGCAAAGCGTAAGCCCTGGAGTTCACCGTAAAACGCGTAAAGAGCTTCCAGATGTCCCTTGATAATCAGCGCTGTCTCGACAGGTGTCGGTGGAGGCAGGTGTTCATGGGTATGAAGGAAGTGAATTATGTCGCGAAAAATCCACGGCTGACCATGAGCGCCGCGGCCGATCATAATACCATCGCAGCCAGTGTGAACAAGCACCTTTTCGGCCTTTTCCGCCGAGCTGATATCACCATTGGCCAGCACAGGAATGTGTACGGCCTGCTTGACAGCGGCAATGGTGTCGTATTCTGCCGCGCCCATGTATTTGTCAGCGCGCGTGCGGCCGTGCACCACCAGCATTTGTATGCCGCAGTCCTCTGCGATGCGGGCAATTTGCACGCCATTGCGTTTGTCCTCATTCCAGCCGGTGCGTGTTTTCAGCGTTACCGGAACGGTCACCGCGTTGACGACACTCGTCAGGATTGCTGCCACCAGTGCTTCGTCTTGCAGGAGGGCGGAGCCAGCCAGACGGTTGCACACCTTTTTTGCAGGGCAACCCATATTGATGTCGACAATTTGTGCGCCGAGGTCAACACAGGCGCGCGCGGCGTCAGCCATCATCTGCGGGTCATACCCCACAATCTGTACGGTACGTGGCTCCAGTTCGCCGCTGTAGTCGAGTCGTGTGGAGGATTTGCGTGACTGCCATAGCCGCACATCGGATGCCACCATTTCCGAGACGACATGACCGGCCCCCCATTGCTGGCAAAGTTGCCGGAAAGGGCTGTCAGTCACACCGGCCATGGGCGCCAGCGCCACGGGCGTGCTGATCAGGTGCGGGCCGATCGAAAAGGGTTTGAGCATGGACTGGTCTGGTTGCCCGGTGCAGGGGGGCAGATGATACCGGGAGCAGGCGACGCGGCAAAGCAGAGAGGGTGGCGGCTCTAAAAGACCGGATCCAGGCCGTAGTTCACGGCATTTTTACCGGGATCAACAATGTCGAGAGAAATGCGTATCGGGGTGTCAGGAGGCATGCGACGCAAAAGCCTGGCTTCGCCGGCCAGGTACTCGGAGGGTTTTAGCAGGCGACTGGCCACGATCTCGTCGGCACTGTTGCTGAACTGCAGGCGCAAGCTCGGAAAGCTCTGCGGGAAGGTGGCGCTGTTTTTGAGAATGGCATCGACTTGCAGGGCGCTTTCAACCTTGGGGTGCTTGCGCACCACCAACTCATCAATCCTGATTTTACTGTGGTCAGGAATGTCGGGCAGACGGCAATCGAATCTTGCGCAGGCCTGCTCAAAGTAGGGGCGTACGTCAGCTCGTATCGCCAGGCTGTCAAAGTTGAAATAAGTGTAC
>CAYGBB010000353.1:0-2583 GCA_964347985.1 uncultured Moraxellaceae bacterium | reverse complement strand
TGCCGTCATACACTTTTTTCTTGCTGCCGCCTCGTTGCAGGCCTGTGCCGCTGCCCAGATTCAGCTGGCAGGGTGCGTCGTAGCAGGCATGGCATGCCACGCACTTCTGATTGAAGAGGGGTTGTATGTGCGTGCGCCAGGAAACCGGCTCAGTGGCCGGTTGTGCGGGCAGCATGCCCGGTACAAGAAGCAGGAGCAGGACAAGAATGGTGGAGCCTGGACATGAGCGCATGCAATGTGCACCGGGGAGGATTCACTGCAGTCTATCAGTCCTGGCTGGGCGGGCTTGTAACAAATGGCGGGGGGAACGCCCCGGTGCACGGATATGTACCGGGGCGTTGGTGTAACGGATCACAGGGCGATCTGGGTACCCAGCTCTACCACACGGTTTGTGGGAATCTGAAAGAAGTCGGTGGCTGCGCCAGCATTGCGCGACATGGCCACAAAGAGTTTCTGGCGCCACGATGCCATGCCCGGGGCAATGCCGCGGATGATGCGTTCACGGGACAGGAAGAAGCTGGTGTCCATCATGTCGAAATTCAGCCCCTTGTCATGGCACTGATCCAGCAGGGCGGGGACGTCCGGTTGTTCCTTGAAGCCGTAGTAGCCGGTAATCAGATAGAAATTATGTGAAATTTCGCTGATCTCGATACGTTCTTCATCGTTCACAAAGGGAATGTCACGCGTAATCAGTGTTAACAGCACATTGCGCTCATGCAGGATCTTGTTGTGCTTCATGTTATGCAGCATGGCATGTGGCACATACTGGTGACTGCCTGTCATGAAGACGGCGGTACCGGGAACCGTCTGCGCGGCAGCACCGCCACCAATCGAGTTCACAAAAAGACTCAGCGGCATGGTCTCGTTGGCAAGACGATCAAACAGCAGCTGTCGGCCACGTTTCCAGGTGGACATGAGTGTCATCATGGCGACACCGATGAGCAGGGGGACCCAGCCGCCCTGAACAATCTTGAGCGAGGTGGCACCGAAAAAGGCAAAGTCGATGATCAGGAAAGGGATGCCGATCAGCAGTGCAACCAGGGGGTGCCATTTCCATATCTTGTAGGCGACCACCATGGCCAGAACGGTGTCACAGATCATCGTCATGGTGACGGCAATGCCGTAGGCCGAGGCAAGGTTGCTGGAGGATTTGAATGTCAGGACCAGCAGGATGATCGCTGCCAGCAAGCTCCAGTTGACGGACGGAATGTAGATTTGCCCGATTTCCTTGGTGGAGGTGTGCTGTATTTCAAAACGGGGCAGATAACCCAGTTGTACGGCCTGCCGCGCCACGGAGAACACACCGGAAATAACGGACTGTGAGGCAATCACGGTGGCCAGTGTGGACAGGGCAATCAGTGGGTAAAGCGCCCATGTCGGTGCGAGCAGGTAGAAAGGGTTTTCCACGGCAGTGGGATCCGCCAGCAGCAGTGCACCCTGGCCGCAGTAGTTCAGTACCAGAGCCGGGAACACAAGAATGAACCATGCACGATAGATGGCGGGGCGACCGAAATGCCCCATGTCGGCGTACAGCGCCTCGCCACCGGTTACGGTCAGCACGACGGCCCCCAGCGTGATGAACGCAATCGCCTGGTGCTCCATTACAAAGCGCAGTCCCCATAACGGGTTGATCAGGTTGAGTACATCAGGATGGCGACTGATGTTGATGATGCCGAGCACGGCCAGCGTCAGAAACCAGACCAGCATGACCGGCCCGAAAAAGGTGCCGACAGAGCCCGTGCCATGACGCTGGATCATGAACAGGCTGATCAGCACGCCAATGGTGATGGGCAGCACATAGGGATCAAGTCCAGGTGCTGCAATCTTGAGGCCTTCGACGGCAGAGAGTACGGAAATGGCGGGAGTGATAATGCCATCGCCGAAAAACAGGGCGGCGCCGAACAGGCCGATGCTGACCAGGATCATGCGTTGGCGGGGGCTCTTTTGCTGGGTACGCAGTGTCAGTGCCAGCAACGACAGGATGCCGCCTTCACCGTTGTTGTCGGCGCGCATGATGAAGGCAATGTACTTGAGCGAGACGACGGTAATCAGTGACCAGAAGATCAGGGACAGGATGCCGACCACATTTTCAAACGTGATGGGAATGCCATGGGCGGCGTGAAAACATTCCTTGAGGGCATAGAGGGGGCTGGTGCCGATGTCCCCGAAGACGACCCCGAGGGCGCCCAGTGTCAGGGCGATGGCAGGAGTGCGTCCGTGCCCTTGTTGTGCCGACTGCTGCATGAAGTCGCTTTCTCCTGATGGCCGCCCGGCAATGGCAACATTTTTCCACGGCTCCAGACGAAGGAGCTGCATCTGGGGAGGGGAAAAACTGAAGGGTGCGCGGGCGTCTTGAGCGGTTGATCAGTGCGGTTGGGGGCATCTTACACCTGCCCCTGTTCGGGCAACACCCCGACTGGTCCGACAAAAGCCACTTTGCCGGCTTTGCCTTTGAGTTGCACTCGTATATGATTGCGCGCCTCGCGACGGGACATTTGTTGCGGGCTACGGTGAGGTGGCCGAGTGGCTGAAGGCGCACGCCTGGAAAGCGTGTGTACGTTAATAGCGTACCGAGGGTTCGAA
>CAYGBB010000352.1:0-2590 GCA_964347985.1 uncultured Moraxellaceae bacterium | reverse complement strand
CCCGTACCCCGTAGCCTCCTGCAAAGTTACGGTAAACACAGAGGCTGTCACTGGCTGAAAGATTGTTGACCCCGTCAAAAACACCGAGGTTGATGTCCGTCAGCTGCCCCACCCGGATAAGCCCGCCAATGGTCAGCGTCAGATTGACGGTTGCCAGCAGCTTTGGCCGCCCCTGGCCCTGGCTCCCGGCCTCGATGGACAGGGTGGCGCTGTAATTACCGACCGGCGCCGCCAGCAGGGTGGCTTCCGGGATGGTAATGATCAAACGTCCATTGTTGCCGGACGGACACCCCGGGGCCGCCCCTGAAAACACATAGGCCGAAGGCACCCCGGGAGAAAGCGTGCGTGTCTGCGCCGTATACAGATCCCGCCATGCCACCGAGAACGGAATCTGGTTGGCGCCACTGGCCAGCGCAAACGGGGCAAGTGCCGTCATGCGATAGGGAACAGGCGTATTGCCACTGGGATTGGGCTCATCCGTGGAGAGAATGCAGTAGTCATGGCTGTACGTGATATCCCCTCCCGGCCAGGACAAGGGAGCCGTCAGGCTGATCGGGGCAACATCCACACGTGCAAAGGCCCCCCCCGCCCACAACAAAGGGAACAGCAGCAGAACCGACCACCATTTCGCTGCACGAGAAGCCATGAGCCTCCTTATATTCAAAAAAGAAAAAGGGCGGCGAAGCCCTAGCCCCGCCACCCTTTTTTGTGCTCAGCCTGAAATTACAGCGGGGCGACCAGAATCGTCACTGTGTCAGTGTACGTTCCCGGCAGGGCGGTATCCATCCCTGCTGCCGGCACGTCCACAGCCAGACGACCGGCAACCGGGGTGCACGCGGCCAGCGTATTGTTGTCTGCTGCAAAGCTGCCAACGGCTGGGCCACCCTGGGTCAGGCTGGTGCCGCTCCATGCCACGGTGTAGGGAATGGTCGTTGCCAGAACACCGGACTTGAGTGCAAAGCCGCCATTGGCGCTGGTTGCGGCAACACTGTAGTTGCCGGCACTGTTACGGCTCACGCAAGCAGGCGACGCGCCACTACGTGGAAGGCTGTCGCCGTTGTACGTGCCCAGCGTGATATTAGCAAAACCGGTCACACGGATCAGGGAAGGGATGATCAGGTTGATAACGCTTGAGCCGTTGGAAGTGGCACCGACAGTACCGTCAGATGCAGCCATCGACACACCCGACACAGCCAGGCCGGCAGCGGCCATTGCTACAGCAAGAATCTTGTTACGCATACTTTCACCTGTCTGGCCTCTGTGGGCCGTTGATTAATTCGGAGTCCGTGAGCTTCTTCAGGCTCGGTAGTGCCGTCTCGTCCATGCTTGCACCATATAGACATTCAGACTGAGAGCAAGCCTGCATACGCTGATTACAGCTGAACGGAACCGTACGGGGGATGAAGGGCAAGCTGACAGCCTGACCGGTAATTCATGCCTGGCCTGCGGACGCAGCCAAGGCCTCAAAAGGGTTACCCCTCTCAAGTGCAACACTTGCAAAACGCGGGAGCTCCTCCTGAACCACCCGCCAGCGAGGTCCTGCCTCGCTGCAACCTAGTTTTTCGCCTTTAAAAACAACAAATTATCGTCATCACACACATACATTACTCGGGCACTACGATCAGTGTCAGCGTGTCCGTGTAGGCGCCAGAAGGAGCCGCAAGCAAATCCGCAGCCTGCACCCTGACGCCTATCTTGTTCATCGCCGTTGCGCCACAGACCTCTTGCAGGGTAACCGCCTCCGGAATCTGGCCAGCCAGCACCACCCCCTGGCCCAGCGGCTGACCGCCCCAGGTCACGCCATACGGCACTCTGGCAGAGCCAGTCAGTGCGAAAGCATTGATGGAGGTAGCGGTCACACTGTAAGCGCCAGCACCATTCCTTTTCACACATGCATTGGAGGCACCCTGGAGATCACCAGCTCCCGTGTAGGTGCCCAGATCTATGTCCTGCAGCCCCTGGATTTTGACCAGCGGAGGAATACTCAGCTGGATAGTCAGACTGCCCTCAGAACTCATTCCTGTTGTGCCTTGCGTCAATGCAGTCGTGTAGCCCGATACCACCCCGACTGCCACCATTCCCGCTAAAACCAGAGCCCTGTACTTCATAACCAGTCTCCTGCACTTGGCCTTGATTGGCCCTTCCCTGTCTAGAACTCCCCTTGCCTGCTGAATTAACCATTGGCTTAAATTGCTTACTGTGCAATTGCAGAAATGCTACAAGTGATGTATGGGGCGCCACAGGGATGAAAGGCAGATTGATAGATCAAGTGGCAGAAAACCCGGCCCTGCTTAGTCTGAAAGTACGAAATTGATGCCCGAGACGGGCCTGGAGTCGAGCTTAATCATGGACTGGCTACGGGACACTGGGTATCATGCGGCCTCCCTGAAAACAGTCGTTTTCAGGCTCGCAATGCGCCAGTAGCTCAGCTGGATAGAGTACTGCCCTCCGAAGGCAGGGGTCGTGGGTTCGAATCCCGCCTGGCGCACCATGTTCCGTTCTACATCCCGCCTAGACGTACTGCCCTGCCGCGTTTCCGGATGACCACGCCCACTGGAAATTGAAGCCACCAAGATGGCCGGTGACATCC
>CAYGBB010000351.1:0-2599 GCA_964347985.1 uncultured Moraxellaceae bacterium | reverse complement strand
GAGCAGGCCCCAGGCACTCGGCCCAGAACTTCTCGTGACTGAACAGCGCCGGTGCAGAATGCAGCGGCTGGGGTGTAGCGGACATGATCACCTCGGCAGGGGGAGCACCGGCCTGATCCTGAAGAATGGACAGGGCGGGCACTCCGGAACCGGGCATTGTACCGCACTCAGGGTGTCTGACGGAGGGTGCGACTCGTCGGAATGCACTGCCGGCTGTCCCGGTCATGATGCCATCATGGCTTATCTGACCGTGCAGCCATGAAGTCGCCCAGCCGTGAATTCTGTCGAGCCCGTCACAACACCGGTTGTGACCGCACCCTCCCTCCCTGCAGACAAAGTCGAGCGGGTACGCAAGCTTGTCTCCGGACACGGCTTGTGGTGCCCGTTGCCTTCCCCCACGAATCACCTGTTTGCGCAACGGCGGCAAGAGGAGTTTGCGCGGCTGGCGCGGTCGGCATGGCCGTTGCTGATTTTCATGATTGCGCTGGTCGGGATTGGTGGTGTTCAGTTTTTCGAGGATGAGTTGCGTGGCGGGGATGCCCGCTTCTGGTGGGGGGGGCTGGTGGCGGAATCCTGCCTCATTCTCCTGGTGACGTTCCTGATGCGGTTTCAGGCGGTGCAACGGCACTATCAATCGCTGATCGTGGTGTCGGGCAGCTTTACGCTGGGACTGCTCCTGTTCGCGACGCTGATCCTGGCAGACCCGCGGCTGATGCGGGCAGCCAGTTATGTCGGTCTGCTCACCATTACCATCCAGGTGCTGGCCTTGCGGTTGTCCTTGCCGGCCGCGGCATTGTGTTGTGGCAGCGGCATCCTGCTGGCGAGCCTGGCGGGTTACGCCATGAATGTGTCGGCGGACTGGGCGCTGTTTTACTGGTTCAGTGTGGGCGGGCTGATTGTCACGCTGTTCATTGGCGCCGTGCATGAGCGCCAGGAGCGCATCAGTTTTCTGCGCGGCTTGTTGCTCGAGCATGAATCGGCCGAGCGTGAGCGCCTCAATGCCATTCTCGCGCGGCATGCGTCAGAGGATCAGCTCACCGGCCTGCCCAATCGTCGCCACTTCAGCGAAGCCCTGGTGCGGGAATGGGATCGTTCTTCGCGTACCCAGAAGCCCCTGGCACTGCTGTTCATGGATGTCGACTATTTCAAGCGCTTCAACGACAGCCTGGGGCATCTGGCCGGTGATGACTGTCTGGCCGCCATCGGGGAGGCCATTC
The DNA here is from genome assembly GCA_964347985.1 of uncultured Moraxellaceae bacterium. Classification (GTDB taxonomy): domain Bacteria; phylum Pseudomonadota; class Gammaproteobacteria; order Pseudomonadales; family Moraxellaceae; genus UBA2031. The sequence continues at coordinate 1,382 of CAYGBB010000351.1, read as the reverse complement.
AGTCAGCCGTGCTGCGCCCGGCCGATCTGGCGGCGCGCTATGGCGGTGAGGAGTTTGTGGTGCTGCTGCCGGAAACCGAGGTTGAGGGGGCGATGGAAGTGGCTCAGCGGGTACTGGAGGCGGTGGATGCACGCGCCATCCGGCATCCGGCGTCGTCGGTGGCGCCGCACGTCACCATGAGTATCGGGGTGGCGGTGCTGGTGCCCCAGGGCAACCGGCCGCAGCTGCTGGTGGACGCCGCCGACGCGGCCCTCTACGAGGCAAAAGAACGCGGGCGGCATCAGGTGGTGCTGGCGCGCTGATCCGGTTGGTCAGGCGTTCAGGCAGTTGCCGCCGGGTTCGTTCTGGTGGCGATGCCAATGATGTACGCGGAAAAATCCTCGTCCTCACCCGTGAGCAGGCGCGGCAACATGGCGCAGAAATCCTCGCGCTCGCACCAGTCGCGCATGTAGTCCTCCCATGATTGCCAGAGACGGCGCTGCTGTTTGCCCATGTCGTCTTCATACACCAGGATGTAGGCCCGCTCGAACAGGGCCACGAGCATTTCAAACAGGATGAGCCGGCGCTCTTCCTGCTCCGGCGTCAGTGTCGGCGGAGTGTCTTTCTGGGTGCGCAGACGCAGGTCGGCATTGTCGATGATGAGCTTGCAGAACTCGGCATATTCATCGGAGAGGCGCTGGTAGATTTCCTCTTCCTCGTTTTGCCGTTCCCGGCGCTGGTCGAGCAGGTACACGGCAATGGCAAGGGGCAGGCCGACCACCGTGACCACGTAGCTCAGTTGCTCCCAGTCGATCATGTGCATGTCCTCCTGCGTTCAGCGTATATGAAAAAACCGGCACAACGGCCGGTTTTTTCGCTCCCGCAACGCCAGCTCAGAGGCCGAGCAACGGCAGCAGTGCCAGTACCGTTTCACCGGGCAGGCCGACCGTGCCGCCGACCTTGGTGGCCAGGCCGCTTTTCAGGGAACTCAGCGAATTGTTGCGCAGGGCGGTAGCGGCAGTGACGGCGGTGGATTCATAGCCGCTCAGTTGCTTGCCCAGCTTGCTTTCCAGTGCTTTCTGCACAATCGGTGCGCTCACCGGCTGCGCCGCATTCGGGAACAACAGGCCGACCGTGGCGGCATCCAGGCCGATGGTGCCGCCAACGGCCCCCAGGAATCGTTGCTGGGCGCCATCCACCAGGTTGCGGGTCTGCTGGGCGGCCACGGTGACCTGGCTTTTCTCGGCAACCGTGAGGGCAGTGCCGCGCGCCGTTTCAATCCGGGTCAGGAACGTGCCGATATTCATCGGGGCGGCCGCTGTGCCGGTTGGGGCGGGCGCAAGCGCCGTAGAGGGGGTTGGCCTGATGACGTCATCCAGCGGGCAGCCGGCCAGTGGCAGGGC
>CAYGBB010000350.1:0-2600 GCA_964347985.1 uncultured Moraxellaceae bacterium | reverse complement strand
GGGTTTTACCCCGCTTCCACGGACAGTTGAGTTAAGACTAAATCATTCCCTTTAAGCATTTCCAGCTGCCGACGTTTTCTCGGGTTATGGAAGCGCTCAATGTAGTCAAAAATATCGGCCCTGGCTTCTGCCCGACTCCGATATTGTCGACGGTTTACCCGCTCACGTTTGAGCACGCCAAAGAAGCTCTCGGCAGCCGCATTGTCGGCGCAACTGCCCACCGCACTCATGCTGCAGATCAGGTTGTGACCCGTCAGGAAGCGCTGGTACTCATCACTGGTGAACTGACAGCCCCGATCCGAGTGCAGGATTACCGGGGTACGGGCCTCGCGTTGCCACAGCGCCATCAGCACGGCCTGCACGACCAACTGGCGATCCTGAATGTGGCTCATTGACCAACCCACCACAACGCCGGAGTACAGGTCGATCACGACACACAGATACAGCCAGTTTTCCTGAGTGCGCACATAGGTGATGTCCGTCACCCACTTCGTATTGTGGGCATCAGCATCAAAGTCGCGCTCCAGATGATTGAGAATGCCGTCAGGCCGCTGCGTAGAAGGCTTCTTGCGCCAGCGGGAACGCTGCGGAATGCCTTGCAAGCCCATCTGACGCATCAGGCGGGCCACGCGATTCTTGCCACAACTTTCCCCGGCATAGCGCAGATCCTCCCAGATACGCGGACTACCCAGCACGCCTTCGCTGTCGGCATGCAGGCCCTCAATCCGTTCGCTTAGCCGCACGTTCTCCTGGGCACGAGGACTCAGGGGGCGCTCCCGCCAGTCGTAATAACCACTGGGCGAGACGTTCAGGCAGCGACACATCATGCGGATAGGGTAGGCATCGCGGCAGCGCTCAATCATGCGATATCTCATTTCGAGTCTTTCGCGAAGAACACTGCCGCTTCTTTTAAAAAATCACGTTCCTTCTTGACCTGGGCAAGCTCCCGCTTAAGCGCGGCAAGCTCCTCATCCCGTGTCTTGCCTTGCCCGGGGAAGGCCTTTTTGGGGCTGGTTTCCAGCTCACGGCACCACCGACTCAGCATGTTGGGATCTATGCCCAAGTCCCGGGCAATTTGACTCGCTGTCTTGTTGCTGGACCGGGCCAGCTCAACAGCTTCTTGCTTGTACTCCGCAGAGAACCTTCTTCTTGTTGCCATGACACACCTCCATCCCCATTATGGGGCTTATCAGATGTGTCCGTGAAATCGGGGTAAAACCCGTAAAACCCACGAGGGTGTTGAAGACTAAGCCTGCAGTCTTACTGGGCACAGGCTTTGTGCCCAGGTGCATAATAGGTCGGATAAATTCTTGTGCCAAAATCATGGGCACGGAACTGGGCACAGAGTTTTAAGCGCGGCGAAATCGATAGAGGACTGGAAGTGATATGGTTGATTGCCGGAAAGCAAAAAGCCCGGCATGAGCCGGGCTTTTAGTTGGGTTCCACAAGTTCGTTGGAGCAAATGGAACCAGAAGATGGCTCCCCGACCTGGACTCGAACCAGGGACCTAAGGATTAACAGTCCTGCGCTCTACCAACTGAGCTATCGGGGAATTACTTGAGGCCGCGAATAATAGGGACTTGAGCGTGGGTGGTCAAGCATCTGTGGCGGCTTTTTTCGCTAAAAAAGCAAAGCCGCCATTTCGGCGGCTTTGCTTGGCTTTTCAATGACTTGAGTGGCTGTTTTTTGAACAGCCACTGAGGCTGTTGATTAACCCTCGATAGCCTTCTTGATGCGGCCCAGCGCATCTTCCAGCACCTTTGGCGAGGTAGCGTAGGAAATGCGCATGTGGCCGTCCAGACCGAAGGCAGAGCCCGGCACCACGGCAACACCGACAGTGTTGAGCAGCAGCTCGGAGAACTCCAGATCGTTCTTCAGGCCCAGCTTCCTGATGGCCCCTTCCACATTGGCAAAGGCGTAGAACGCGCCATCGGCCGGGGAGCAGGACACGCCTTCGATGGTGTTCAGGGTGCTCACCACGTAGTCGTGGCGCTCCTTGAAGGCCTTGATCATGGGCAGCAACACATCCTGCGGGCCGTTCAGCGCGGCTTCCGCCGCTACCTGCGAGATCGAGGTGGGGTTGGAGGTGGACTGGCTCTGCACATTCTTCATGGCATTGATCAGCTTCACCGGGCCGGCAGCATAACCGATGCGCCAGCCGGTCATGGCGTAGGCCTTGGACACCCCGTTCAGCACGATGGTGCGGTCATACAGGTCCGGGGCCACGGTCACGATGTTCTCGAACTTCTCGGTGGTCCAGATGATGTGCTCATACATGTCATCGGTCGCCACCAGCACCTGCGGGTGCTTGCGCAGCACCTCGGCCAGCGCCAGCAGCTCGGCCTTGCTGTACACCATGCCGGTCGGGTTGGACGGGCTGTTCAGCACCAGCAGACGGGTCTTTGGTGTGATGGCGGCTTCCAGCTGGGCAGCGGTGATCTTGTAGCCCTGGTTCTGCGGGCACTCGATGCACACCGGGGTGGCGTCGGCAATCAGCACCATGTCCGGGTAAGACACCCAGTACGGCGCCGGAATGATGACTTCGTCACCCTTGTTGAGCAGGGCCAGCGAGAGATTGAAAAAGCTCTGCTTGCCACCGC
>CAYGBB010000349.1:0-2606 GCA_964347985.1 uncultured Moraxellaceae bacterium | reverse complement strand
GCGAATTGGCCAGCAGGGCCCCGTGTTGCGACTGGAATATCTGATGGATCTCGTTTACACCACCACCATGCTGACCCAGGGGGGACGCAGCGGCCAGATTCAAAATGAAGACGGCAGTTTCAAGCTCAGGCTCACCATGCCCAAGGAAATGGGCGGCAGCGGCGAAGGCCCGAATCCCGAGCAACTGTTCGCGGCGGCGTTTGCAGCCTGCTTCGAGCACTCCATCCGCCACATCGCCAAGACGGGCAAGCTGCCCCTGCGCGGCTGCTATGTTGAAGCAGTACTGTCGATGTACGTCAACTTTGAGGGCGCTTACCGCATGGCACTGAGCCTGACGGCCTTCATGGCCGGCCCGCTGGATCAGGTCACCGCAGACAGCCTGATGGAGCGTGCCAAGGGTATCTGCCCTTATGCCGACGCCACCAAGACCAACATGACCCTGAACCTCAAGGCGGTGCTGGACGCCCCGGTGACACCATGAGCGCCGCATCGGGCTCAGGCTTCTTCATGGACTGGGACGGCAACATCCGCCGCACCGACGACCCGGGCGGCGGCTACCTGTGCGAGGTGGATCGGGGGGCGCGCTATGTCGGGGTCACCACCAAAACCGGTGCCCTGGTGCATGAGGCCACGTTTTACAAAGACCTGGCGGCGATCGGGAAGGCGGGCCTGAAGGGCACGCTAGTGCCCGGCAGCCATCCCTGGGGCAAAGAGGGCGCCATGTAGGCCAGTTCATGAAAAGCATTCCAGAGGCTGGCCGGCGGGGCTGATTTTGCTGTTTTTCATGTGGCTGCTTACGCACGTCCAGCATGCGCCAGAGGCCTGTGTGGCCGTGCTGATGACAGCCAATGCGCTGGCGTTTGCCAGCGTCACCACGGCAACGATCAGTTCATCGCCATTTTCGGCCGATCGGATCATGGGCTCTGAACCTGTGGCCCCGCCCGCTTGTTTCCGGGTAACGCCAACGTTTGAATTGGCCGCACCCGTCAGGGTTCCCGGTTGGCAGCGAGAGACCGCTAGCGAGAGACCTCCACTGCTTTTTTCCAGACACCCTGTCTTTTAACAGCCTCAGCCGAACACATAACAGTCCATGGCCAGTGCCCGGCCGGAATAATTCGCGAGAGGGCGTTGCACTGAGCGGTTTTCTGCGGCAGCTCCATAGGCCACAAACAGCGGCAGCAAATGTTCGGTGCTGGGATGGGCGCGATGCGCCGAGGGTGCCTGCTGCTGCCAACCTGACAATGCCGTTCGGTCATTGCGTTTCAGCGCCTGGTACATCCAGTCCTGAAACGCGTGCACATAGTCATCGGCCACATCCATATTGAATTCATCAAAATGATATTCGTGCAGGTTGTGGGTCAGACTGCCGGAGCCAATGATCAGCACGTCTTCCTCGCGTAGCGGGCGCAGGGCTTCGCCCAGACGCAAATGCCATTCGGCACCCTGCCCCGGCTGTACGGAAAGCTGGGTCACCGGAATATCAGCGGCCGGGTACATCTGCTGCAGGGGCACCCAAGCGCCATGATCCAGCCCGCGATCCGGGGTGATGCTTGCGGTAATGTCGGCCTGCGTCAATAAGTGCGCGACGCGGGTGGCAAGTTGCGGTGCTCCCGGTGCCGGATAGCGGATGGCATAAAGCGCGGCGGGAAAGCCGCCAAAATCATGAATGGTGGCCGGTTGTGCAGCGGCACTGACTGTGGGCTGATGTGTATTCCAGTGCGCAGAAACCATCAGGATGGCCGCCGGTTTTGGCAACGCAGCCGCCATCGCCTGCCAGGCAGCGCCGTAAATGCTGGGCTCAACCGCCAGCATGGGTGAGCCATGGGAAATAAACAGACTGGGAAACATGATGATCTCCTGATGCCGGGCGGCCTCTGATGTGGGCATGATGACCCGTGCAGATCAGGGAATAAACCCGCCAGTCAGGGATGCTCTGTTCGTATTACGACAACAATGGAGTCACAACAAGGTTTTTGCACCCCAAGGGGACTTCCTTCAGGGAGATCATCTTTTGCATGGAGCGTGGCCCCCCCGCAGCAATATCGTTTTGCAGTGCGTGACAGACTTGAAGGATTTCAGCGCCGATGTCTGCCACTTCAATACAAAGCGTTCAGCAGGGGATACCTTGATGGTCGCGCGGAAAATGCCGGTGAAAACAAGGCCGTGAATTGCCCCTGCAGGCCTGATTTCGACTAGGATGTGCGGACCATACTTTCCAGGAGGAAACACGATGAAACTGATTCGACAAACGATGATGGCAGTTGTGCTGGCCGGGGCATCCGCCTCGGTTCTGGCTGACAAGGTCGTAAACTACACCATTGATCCTGCCCACAGCTTCGTGCACTTTTCATGGAGCCATGTTGGCTTCTCCAATCCCATGGCGGATTTCACGCAAGTGACCGGCAGCATTCAGGGAAATCAGGATCATCCGGAAAAATCATCGGTAAGCGTGAGCATGCCGGTGAAAAGCCTGGATACGCATGTGCCCCCGCTGAATGATCACCTGATTGAGTCGGGTGAATTCTTCAAGACCAGGGAATTTCCCCTGGTGACCTTTGCAAGTACCGGCATCAAGGCGCTCGACAAGAAAAAACAGACCTTTCAAC
>CAYGBB010000348.1:0-2612 GCA_964347985.1 uncultured Moraxellaceae bacterium | reverse complement strand
CAATACCCTGCTGCTGACACTGTTTGCCCTGTTTGCCCTGAATGGTGCGCTCTACACCATCAAGGAAACCGAACGCGGCGTGTTGCTGCAATTCGGTGAAGTCATTGATCCCGACCTGAAACCCGGCCTGCACTTCAAGCTGCCCATGATGCATGAAGTACGCAAGTTCGATGCGCGCACGCAGGTGAGCAACTCCGAGCAAACGGATTACCTGACCAAGGAAAGCAAGTTCCTCAGCGTCGATGCCTTTGTGATGTGGCGTGTCGACAATGTGCAGCGTTTTTTCACCGCCACTGGCGGCGATGTGCACAAGGCCGAACTGCTGCTCATGCCGCGCGTAAAGGACGGCCTGAAGAACAAGGTTTCCGAACGCACCGTGCATGAAGTGGTCTCTGGCCAGCGTGATGCATTGATGACGGATCTCACCAAACAGGTGAGTGCCCTTGCGTTGAAGGAACTCGGCATCAAGGTGGTGGACGTGCGCGTCAAGCGCGTGGACTTCCCGGCCTCGACCTCGGAATCCATTTACAACCGCATGCGTACCGAGCGTGAACGCGAAGCCCGCGAACACCGTTCGCAAGGCAATGAAATGGCCGAAACCATCAAGGCCAACGCCGACCGTGAACAGCGCGTGCTGCTGGCCGAAGCCTATCGCAAGGCAGAAACGCTGCGCGGTGAAGGCGATGCCGAAGCCGCCGCCATTGCCGCGCGTGCGTTTGGCAAGGATGCGGAGTTCTACAAGTTCTATCGTTCGCTGCAGGCTTACCGCGCCAGCTTCAACAAGCCGTCTGACGTGATGGTTCTGGACAGTAATGGCGACTTTTTCCGGTACATGAACAAACCGGGTCAGTAACGGCAGCCGGAAACAGGAAACCGACATGATTCGCGGCCTGCTCATTCTGCTGCTCTGCCAGTTTGCCGGTGAAATCCTCGCCCGGGCCTCCGGTATTCCGGTGCCCGGCGGGGTGATCGGCATGCTCATCCTGTTTGCCGCGCTGGTGATCCGGCGCGGCGTACCGGCAGATCTGGACCAGGTGAGTCAGGTCGTGCTGAAGCCGCTGACACTGTATTTCGTACCGGCGTCGGTCGGCATCATGACCATGGGGCCCTTGCTGGCGCAGGAAGGCATCCGTATCGGTGTCGTCATGGTGCTGTCGACCGTGATTCCGCTGCTGGTCTGCGGTTACGGCCTCGACCGCTGGCTGCGCGCCCGGGGAACACTCTGATGAGTGCACTGGTTAATGATCTGGTCAACGAACTGTTCAAGTCGCCCGTGCCCTGGCTGATCGCCACGTTTGCGGCCTTCGAGATCGGCAACTGGACCTTCCGCAAGCTGGGCGAGCCGGTGTGGGCGCCCCCCCTGATGATTGCGCTGGCCCTGCTCATCGGCGGCCTGCTGCTCACCGGCACCGACTACCAGACCTACTTCCAGGGCAATGCCCTGCTGCACTTCATGCTGGGCCCGGCCACCGTGGCGCTGGCAGTCCCGCTCTACCATGCCCTGCCGCGCCTGCTGGCCGCCTTCAAACCACTGGGCGGCACCCTGCTGCTTGGCACCCTGCTTGGCGCCGGCAGTGCCATGGGGCTGGCCTGGCTGTTCGACCTGTCCCACGACAGCATCCTGGCCTTTGGCACCCGTGCCGTGACCACCCCGATCGCCATCGGTATCGGTGAAAAGATTCATGCCCCGATTGCGCTGGCCGCTGCTCTGGTTGGCTTCTCCGGGGTACTGGGTGCCGCCGTGGCCGAGCCCCTGCTGAAAGGCGTGAAGAGTGATGTCGCCCGCGGCTTTGCCATGGGGCTGGCGGCGCATGGCGTCGGCACGGCACGGGCCTTCCAGATCCACCCCACGGCCGGCGCCTTTGCGGCGCTGGGCATGGGCCTCAACGGCATGCTGACGGCCTTCTGGTTGCCGCCCCTCGTCCATGCGCTGCTGTAAAAAGCTGCATGCCCTGCTTTAGAAAGCGGCACATCTTGCTGCAATAACCGTGGCCCGCCATTCACGACATTCCATTCACGAAAGCGGGCGGCGACCACAGGAATCCCTTCGCAAGGCTTGGGCCGGACTGCCGGCTCGTGCTAGAATTCGCCAAGCCGAGTTTCTACTCGGTTTTTTTGTGTCCCCGCTGTGCCCGTGAGCGATTGACTCTCCATGACCCGATCTGTCGATACCTGGCTGCTGCCTGATGGCGTGGCCGACGTACTGCCGGCTGAAGCGGCCCGTCTTGAGCAGCTGCGCCGTCGCCTGCTTGATACCTTCGCCGTCTGGGGCTACCAGCTGGTATTCCCGCCGCTGATGGAATACCTGGACTCCGTGCTCACCGGCTCGGGTCATGACCTTGAGCTGATGACGTTCAAGATCACCGACCAGCTTTCCGGCCGCATGATGGGCGTCCGCGCCGACATCACGCCGCAGGTGGCCCGTCTGGATGCCCATGTCATCCCCGTGGAAGGCCCGGCGCGTTACTGCTATGCCGGCACCACGCTGAACACCCGCCCGGCCAGCATGGCCGCCTCGCGCTGCCCGGTGCAGATCGGCGCTGAGCTTTACGGCTACGCCGGCGTTGCCGGTGACATCGAGGTCCTGCGCCTGATGCTCGACACGCTGACAC
>CAYGBB010000347.1:0-2613 GCA_964347985.1 uncultured Moraxellaceae bacterium | reverse complement strand
GGACATGGGTTTCGAGGTGCACGATGCAGGCACGTTGCCGGACGATCTGGTGGCAACGCGGCTGCGTCTGACCGAGCTTGCCTCCAGTGTCGACGTCATCATCAGCAGTGGTGGTGTGTCGGTAGGCGAAGAAGATCACCTCAAGGCAGCCGTCGAGGCCGAAGGCCGGCTGGTGCTCTGGAAGCTGGGCATCAAGCCGGGCAAGCCGCTGGCATTTGGTTATGTGAATGACACCCCCTTTATCGGCCTGCCGGGTAATCCCGTGGCCGTGTGGGTGACCTTGCTGGTGGCGGCCGTTCCCTGGTTGCGCTGGCGACAGGGCGAAAGCTACACACCACCGGTACCGCATCCGGTGCCCTGCGCGTTCCGTCGCAAGGCTGGCAAGCGCCGTGAATATTTAAGGGTGCAGCGTCAGGCGACACCGGATGGCGTGCGGCTGGTGGCCTATCCCAACCAGAGTTCGGGTGTGCTGAGTTCGGTGAGCTGGGCCGACGGACTGGCCTGGCAAGAGCCTGGACAGGTCGTCAATGAAGGTGATGCGCTGGCCTTTGTCAGCTTTGCCGAGTGGCTTTCCTGAAAAGGATTCTGTGCATGCAAGTCAAGGGTCTGCTCGATAACAACAGGATGTGGTCAACGCGCATGCAGGCGCGTGACCCCGGTTTTTTCAAGCGGTTGGCGGCACAACAGCAGCCGGAGTTTCTCTGGATAGGTTGCTCCGACAGCCGGGTACCGGCCAATGACATTGTCGGCCTGATGCCCGGTGAGCTGTTTGTGCATCGCAATGTCGCCAACATGGTGGTCGCCACCGACATGAATTTCCTGTCGGTGCTGCAGTACGCGGTGGATGTGCTGAAGGTGAAGCAGATTATTGTCTGCGGTCACCACGGTTGTGGCGGCGTGCGTGCGGCGCTCGGGCACCAGGAGCTGGGGCTGATTGATAACTGGCTGCGGGCCATCAAGGCGCTGTATCACCAGAACATGGCCCTGCTGGAGGAGCTGGAGGGCGAGGCGCGCGTCAACATGCTGTGCGAACTGAACGTGAAACGGCAGGTGCGCAATGTCTGTCATACCACCATTGTGCAGAATGCCTGGATGCGGGGGCAGGAGCTGGCTGTGCATGGCTGGATTTACGGACTGGAGGACGGCCTGATCAAGGATCTCGACACCAGTATCGACAACCCGCAACTGCTCGATCAGACGTTCCTGTACGATTCGGGGTTGTGGCCCGGCGAATAGTGCTGCCGGGGCGGCTCAGTGTTTCATGTGCTCCAGTGCCCACACGGCTGCTTCCACGCGCGAGCGCAGGCCGAGTTTGTGCAGCAGGTTCTTTACATGCACTTTCACCGTGCCCTCGGTGATGCCAAGCTTCTGGGCAATCACCTTGTTACTGTTACCGCTGGCAATGCTTTTCAGGACCTGCCGTTCACGATCGGTCAGTTCAAAATGTGCGGTTGCTGAGGGCGCCCGCAAGGCTTGTGCAAGTACACGCGTGAGCGAAGGACTCACCACGATTTCCCCGTTCAGGGCCTCACGGATCTGCACAATCAGCTGGTCCGGATCCATGTCCTTGAGCAAATAGCCATCGGCACCATTGCGCATGGCATCGCGTACTTCGTCTTCGGCATCCGACACCGTAAACAGCAAAACGACCCCACGATAGCCATTCTGGCGCAGACGCTTGAGCGTTTCGATGCCGTTCAGTTGCGGCATGTTGTTGTCGAGCAGGATCAGGTCTGGTTGCAGCCCGGGTACGCAGAGCAAGGCCTCTTCACCGTGACTGGCTTCGCCGATCACCTTGAAGTCTTCCTGGAGCTCCAGCAACTGGCGCATGCCACGACGCATCAGGGGATGGTCGTCAACCAGAAGAATGGTGTGTTGTTCGGTGCTACTCATGTAGTGCTTTCCTCGGAATGCCGGACCAGGAATTCGGGCCGGAACTGCAGGCTGACCCTGGTTCCGCGCGGCGCCCGCGCTTCGATGCGGATCTCGCCATGCAGGCTGCGGGTACGCTCCTGCATGATGCCGATGCCGTGGTGCTGACGGGAATCAAAGTCGGAGGTAATGCCACAGCCATCATCCTCTACGCTGAGCTCCACTTTTTCTCCCTGCTGCCGCAGGTGCACCCAGACCTGCTGTGCGCGAGCATGACGGGCACAGTTGGAAAGCGCCTCACGGGCAATCTGCAGCAGGTGGATCTGTTCACTGGCGGAAAGATTGACGGCGAGGGGATCGCATTGCAGCAGTACCTTGAAATTCCCGCGCTCGGAAAATTCCCGCACGGTATCGTCCAGTGCCTGGTCCAGTCCGCCATCACTGATTTGCAGGCGGAAGGTGGTGAGCAGTTCGCGCAACTGGCGATAGGCATTGTTCAGCCCTTCACTGAGCTCGGCACTGACGGACAGCAATTTTTCGGCACTTTCTTCGCGTTGTATCAGCGTACGCAGGCGTGTCACCTGCAGCTTCATGTAGGTCAGGGCCTGTGCCAGTGAATCATGCAGCTCGCGGGCAATGATGGTGCGTTCATCCAGCAGCAGCAGCTGGTGATCCCGTTCACGCTGTCGCTCCAGCGACAGTGCCGTGCCGATCAGGTCGGCCAGGGCCTGGATCATGCCG
>CAYGBB010000346.1:0-2616 GCA_964347985.1 uncultured Moraxellaceae bacterium | reverse complement strand
CAGGTACCACTCCACTGTTTTGCGAATGCCGCTTTCAAACGTTTCTTCCGGCGCCCAGCCAAGTTCGCGCTGAATTTTCGAGGCATCAATCGCATAGCGCAGATCATGGCCCGGCCGGTCCTTCACATAGGTAATCAAATCCTTGTAATGCACTACTCCGGCCGGCTTGTTCGGTGCCAGCTCCTCCAGCAACGCACACAAGATATGCACCACCTCCAGATTCTGTTTCTCGTTGTGGCCACCGATATTATAGGTTTCACCCACAACGCCCTCGGTCACTACCTTGTAAAGGGCGCGGGCATGATCCTCAACATACAGCCAGTCACGCACCTGATTGCCCTTGCCATATACCGGTAACGGCTTGCCTTCCTGCGCATTCAGGATCATCAGCGGAATGAGCTTTTCGGGAAAGTGATAAGGACCGTAATTATTCGAGCAGTTGGTAATCAGCGTCGGCAAGCCATAGGTACGACGCCAGGCGCGCACCAGATGATCCGAGCTTGCCTTGCTTGCCGAATACGGAGAGCTGGGTGCATACGGGGTGGTTTCGGTAAAGAGGTCTTCCGGGTTTTCCAGATCACCATACACCTCGTCGGTCGAGATATGGTGAAAGCGGAAGGCTGCCTTGTGTGACTCGTCCAGCCCCGACCAATACTGGCGGGCCGCCTCCAGCAGCGTGTAGGTGCCCACGATGTTGGTCTCGATAAAGGCCGCCGGGCCATCAATCGAACGGTCCACGTGAGATTCGGCGGCCAGATGCATCACTGCATCCGGCTTATGCTCACGAAAAACCCGGTCAAGTTCGGCACGGTCACAAATATCCACTTTCTCGAAGGCATACCGCGGACTGTCGTCCACCAGTACCAGCGACTCCAGATTGCCGGCATAGGTAAGCTTGTCCACATTCACCACACTATCCGTGGTATTGCCAACGATGTGACGAATCACCGCCGAGCCAATAAATCCTGCTCCACCTGTCACCAGAATCTTCATAGGCATGTATCTCCGGGGCAACCCGGGCCTCAGGCTAACTGTTCAGTAAAATGATAATTACAAGCGCCAGACAACAAAGCCTGCCGCTTCAAGGGTCGAGCGGTTGAATACCGACTTTACATCCATGAACGGTGTATTCGGGCCGGTTATCATTTTAAGCGCATCAACATCCAGCGCCCTGATATCAGCGTGAGCCACTGCGGCTATTACCGCATCGGCCTGTTTCACTTCATCCAGCGTGACCAGGTGAATGCCATATTCCTCTTCAGCCTCATGGGGCTCGGCAACGCTGTCACTGACCAGCACATTGAGTCCGTACTCTTTCAGTTCGGCAATGATGTCCACCACCTTGGTATTACGGATGTCTGCACAGTTTTCCTTGAAGGTCAGGCCAAGTACCAGCACGGTTGCACCAGGCTTCATTCGCCCATGCCTGATCATCAGCTTTACGGTTTGCTGGGCAACATATGACCCCATGCGATCATTGATGCGACGACCCGCAAGAATGATTTCGGGGTTGTAGCCCAGCGTACTCACTTTGTGCGTAAGGTAATACGGATCTACCCCTATGCAGTGACCACCCACCAGTCCGGGGCGAAAAGGCAAAAAATTCCATTTGGTGCCGGCAGCCTCCAACACCTCAAGGGTATCGATTCCCATCAGGTTGAATATGACGGCCAGTTCGTTCATCAGGGCAATGTTCACGTCACGCTGGGTGTTCTCGATTACCTTGGCTGCCTCGGCCACACGAATGCTGCTGGCACGGTATACGCCAGCCTCCACCACGATTTCATAAAGGGCGGCGACCTGATCCAGGGAGTCGGCATCTTCGGCAGATACGATCTTGGTAATGGTTTCCAGGCGGTGCACCTTGTCACCTGGCACGATGCGCTCAGGGGAGTAACCAAGCTTGAAGCCTTCTCCACGCTTTTTACCGCTCAGTCGCTCGATGATGGGCGAACACACATCTTCGGTTACGCCGGGATAAACCGTGGACTCATAAATCACAATCACACCGGGCTTGAGATGCGGCGCCAGCGTTTCGGTGGCCTTCACCACGGGGGTAAGGTCAGGCTGCTTGGCATTATCAATCGGGGTGGGGACAGCGACAACAATATAGTCGGCGGCAGCCAGGTCTTTACCGTTACTGGTGTAGGTAAGCCTGTTGGCGGCAGTAAAGACAGACGGCTCCATCTCCCCAGTCGGGTCGTAACCCTCACGGTAGGCCTGAAGCTTGGCTTCACTGATATCAAAGCCGATGGTATTGAGCTTGCGACCAAAGGCCAGCGCCAGAGGCAAACCCACATATCCAAGTCCAACGACAGCGACGGTTTTTGTGGTTATATCCATCATGGCGAGTTCCTTGTTTCAGAATGCAATTATTTCACTCCAGAAGCCCTGCAAGCACCTGACGAGGCAAGGCATCGGTACGATGGGAGTTCCTTTAAGACAGTATCCATGCGCCCTTTGGTGGCCAACTGTGGAACCAGCCAGGGTTACCGCTTGCCAATACGGCCATTAATGGCGCGAACTATAGCAAAACCGGGGGATATAGGTTAATCACCCCGTCAGAGCAACGACCGGGAATGCGAGGGCGACCACGCTGCGGCCCAAGGATACAGG
>CAYGBB010000345.1:0-2617 GCA_964347985.1 uncultured Moraxellaceae bacterium | reverse complement strand
GTCCCTGTTCTGCGTGCGTTCAGTGTGACCGCATTGACGAAACGCTGACACGGCCCATAAAAAAACCGGCAATCAATGCCGGTTTTTTTATGGGCCGTGTTGCTCGGGTGTTGGCAGCCGGTCAGCGTTTAACGGGGGCTGCTGGCGCTGGCGTTGTTGCTGGACTTGCTGGCTTTGCCGCAACAGCCGCTGCCGGAGTTGCAGGCAGGCCGGTCAGTTCACTGAGGCGCTGGATGATGGGCGCAAAATCGCTGCGGATTTTTTCCTGCTCGGTCTTGCGTGCCTGGATCTCTGTTTGCATTTGCAGAATCTGCTTGTCGAAATTGGCAATGTTGTCACGCAGTGGCTTGGGGACGGGTTTGCCGGTACGTTCCAGCACGGCTGCCTTTTGGGCTTCCCGGGCGCGGCTGTCGCGCAAGCGGTTATACGAGCTGGTGGTGAAATCAATGCGCAGCTGAATGGCATCAATCTGGCGGTTACGGTTGTTTTCGGCATCTGCAGGCTTGCTGTAGAGACGCAGCAGCTGCTTGTCATCCTCAACGCGCTTGGTATCGGCGATACGCTTGGCTTTGGCGGCATCCACTTCGGCCTGCGTCAGCTTGCGCTGCGGGGGCACCCTGCGTAGCAGCTGCATGTTCTTGTCGAGTGCCTCGTAGCCGCGAGAGGTGTGTTCTTCGGTGATGCGATCGGTAACGGTAGGCTGGTTCTTCTCATTGTAGAAGCGATACCAGCGTGCCATGTCTGTTTCTTCGGCATGAGCCTGACTGATCCAGGCGCCGGACAACAAGGTCAAAACAATGAGCGGGCGAAACATCAGGTGCTCCAGTGGTAGTCGTATAATCCTGACCATTCTAAGGCGCATCGGCTAGGGCTGACAGTGATGGATGTCGTGGTTTTGTTTTTCATTGCCCTGGTCGCCAATACCCTGTCGGCGCTGGCCGGGGGTGGGGCTGGTCTGTTGCAGCTACCGGTGTTGCTGATGCTGGGGCTACCTTTCCCGGCGGCGCTGGCCACGCACAAGATAGCCAGCGTAGCCCTTGGCGTAGGAGCGACGGCCCGGCATTTGCGCACGGGGCACTTCAATTGGCGCTTTGCCCTGTTCGTGCTGGGCTGTGGGATGCCCGGAGTATGGTTGGGTACCCAGCTCATCCTGGCCATTCCGGATCACTGGGCCGAGCTAGCCCTGGGGATTCTGACGCTGGGACTGGGTGTGTATTCGTGGCGCCGGCCGGCATTGGGGCTGGTTGGCGAACGTCGGCACCGGGATGGCACCGGCCTGCTGCTGGGTGGTCTTGGACTGTTCCTGATCGGTATCCTTAATGGTTCGCTGACGTCTGGTACCGGGCTGTTTGTCACTCTCTGGCTGGTGCGCTGGTTCGGGCTGGATTACACCCGTGCGGTGTCGTACACGCTGGTGCTCGTGGGCCTGTTCTGGAACGGGTTGGGGGCCCTCATGCTGTCACTGCAGGCGCCGGTCAAGTGGGAGTGGATGCCGCCGCTGCTGGCCGGATCATTGCTGGGCGGCTACCTTGGGGCGCATTGGGCGCTGCTTAAGGGCAACCAGGTGGTCAAGCGCGCGTTCGAAGTACTGACGATACTGGCCGGACTCAAGCTGATCACTGACGCCATGCAAGTCGGACTTATATAGTCAAAAAAAGAATAAATAAATAATTATCCATTCTTTTTAATAATTAACGTCTCCCGATAGTCTCCTCTCATTCCCTGACCGGACATCAATGAGGAGCTACCCATGTCACAGCACATCACCTGGCGCCGTATCACCGCAGCCCTTGCACTTTCCGTTACGGCAGTTGTTGCCCACGCCAAAGACGTCAGTTTGCTGAACGTATCCTACGACCCGACCCGCGAACTCTATCAGGACTACAACGCTGCCTTTTCTGCCTACTGGCAGCAGAAAACGGGCGACACCGTCGCCGTCAAGCAATCCCACGGCGGCTCCGGCAAACAGGCCCGTGCCGTGATCGACGGCCTGGAGGCCGATGTGGTGACGCTCGCGTTGGCCTATGACGTGGATTCCATCGCCAGGAAGGGCCGCCTGTTCAACGAGGACTGGGAGAGAGAGCTCAAGCACAACAGTTCGCCCTACACCTCCACCATCGTGTTCCTGGTGCGCAAGGGCAACCCCAAGGGCATCAAGGACTGGAACGATCTGGTCAAGCCCGGCATCTCGGTCATCACGCCCAACCCCAAGACCTCGGGCGGTGCCCGCTGGAACTATCTCGCCGCCTGGGGCTATGCACTGCGCCAGCCGGGTGCCAACACCGACACGGCCAGGAGCTTTGTGAAGAAGCTGTTCCAGAACGTGCCGGTACTGGACTCCGGTGCCCGCGGCTCCACCACCACCTTCGTGGAGCGCGGCATTGGTGACGTGCTGCTGGCCTGGGAAAACGAAGCCTTCCTGGCGGTCAAGGAACTGGGCCCGGACAAGGTCGAAATCGTGGTGCCGTCCGTGAGCATTCTGGCCGAACCACCGGTGACCGTCGTGGACAAGTTCGCGAAGAAGCATGGCACCGTCGCAGTGGCCAAAGCCTACCTGGAGTACCTGTACAGCCCGGTGGGTCAGGAAATTGCCGCAAAGAACCATTACCGCGCCACC
>CAYGBB010000344.1:0-2627 GCA_964347985.1 uncultured Moraxellaceae bacterium | reverse complement strand
GGCCTCCGGCGACTTGCCGATTTCCAGGCTGACATCCGCTGCCTGGGACAGCGTCGAATGACTGTTGTTGGTAATGCTGACCAGCTTGGCGTGCATGCGCTTGATGAGCGGCACGATGGCCAGAATCTCCCCGGTTTCCCCCGAGTTGGAGATGGCGATCACCACATCCTGCGGCGTGATCATGCCGAGGTCGCCATGGCTGGCTTCCCCGGGGTGCACAAAAAAGGCGGGAGTGCCGGTGGAGGCCAGCGTGGCCGCAATCTTGTTGCCGATGTGGCCGGATTTACCCATGCCGCTGACGACCACGCGGCCTTTGCAGGCAAGCAGTATCTCGCAGGCTTTCTGGAAACGGGCGTCGATGTGGGGGAGCAGGTTGTCGAGTGCGGTCTGCTCAACCTTGATCACGCGCTGGCCGGCGTGGATGAAGTCAAAATCGGCCATGTCAGGCAAGGCTCCTGGGGTCAAAGGGCGTGGGGCAAGGGCGGGATTATCCCCCACTCCGCCATCCCTGCGCTACCGGACGAATGTGAGTACTGGTTACCGAGAGGCAACTCATCAGCAGCGTGCAACAGTGATATAGTGCGCCCACTTTGACACTGACTGACGCCCTCATGACGGACGCCACCCCTGATAATCTGGTTGAAATTCGTAATCTGGTCTTCTCCCGAGGTGACCGGCGCATCTTTGACGGCGTCAACATCAATGTTGCCCGGGGCAAGGTGACGGCCATCATGGGCCCCTCCGGTTGCGGCAAGACGACCCTGTTGCGCTTTATTGGCGGACAGTTGCGTCCCGAGCAGGGAGAGGTGCATGTCAATGGCCGTAACATCCCGGACATGGGACGTGAAGAGCTGTTCCGCGTGCGCGCGTCCATGGGCATGCTGTTTCAGTCAGGCGCCCTGTTTACCGATTTGTCCGTGTATGAAAACGTGGCCTTTCCCCTGCGTGCCCATACCCGTCTGTCCGAGCCGCTGCTGCGCGAACTGGTGCTGATGAAGCTTGAGTCGGTGGGTCTGCGTGGTGCCGAGGGCCTGATGCCGGCCGAACTTTCCGGAGGCATGAATCGTCGTGCCGCACTGGCCCGTGCCATCGCCCTCGATCCCGAACTCATCATGTACGACGAGCCTTTTGCCGGGCAGGATCCGATTGTCATGGGAGTGCTGGTCACCCTCATCCGTACCCTGCGCGAAGCCCTCGGACTCACCTCCATCATTGTTTCCCACGATATTCACGAGACCCTGTCGATTGCCGATTACATCTATGTGCTGGCGGGTGGCAAGGTGATCGGGCAGGGCACGCCGGCAGAATTGCAGGCCTCGGACTCCGAGTTCCTGCAGCAGTTCCTGCGTGGTCAGCCGGATGGCCCGGTACGCTTCCGCTATCCTGCGCCGGGTTTTGCCGAAGAACTGGCGGCGTTGCGCCCGCAAGGGGATCGTTCCTGATGCAGCACATTCAGCGTTTGGGGGCGACGGCCCTTGAGACCGTGCGCAAGATCGGCGCGGCGGGCGTCTTTCTGTACCAGGCCCTGGTGGCGGTGCCTGACCTGCGCACCGGCTTCCCGCTACTGATCAGGCAGCTGTACGCCGTGGGCGTGCTCTCGCTGATCATCATCATCGTGTCGGGTCTGTTCATCGGCATGGTGCTCGGGCTGCAGGGCTACAACATCCTCATTGATTACGGCAGCGAGCAGGCACTGGGGACCATGGTGGCCCTGACGCTGGTGCGCGAGCTCGGGCCGGTGGTCACGGCGCTGCTCTTTGCCGGTCGGGCCGGCTCCGCGCTCACCGCCGAAATCGGTCTGATGAAGGCGACCGAGCAGCTCTCCAGCATGGAAATGATCGGGGTCGATCCCCTGCGCCGCATTGTCGCGCCACGTTTCTGGGCCGGCTTTTACTCCATGCCGGTGCTGGCCATCATCTTTTCTGCCGTGGGCGTGCTCGGTGGCATGGCCGTCGGCGTGAACTGGCTGGGGATCTACGAGGGTTCCTACTGGTCCAACATGCAGAACTCTGTGGAATTTTATGATGATGTTGTCAACGGCATCATCAAGAGTGTGGTGTTTGGTGCAGCCGTGACCTGGATTGCCGTATTCCAGGGGTACGATTGCGAGCCCACCAGTGAAGGGATTTCCCGCGCCACCACGCGCACCGTGGTATATGGCTCGCTGGCGGTGCTGGGCCTGGACTTCATGCTCACCGCTGTCATGTTCGGAGGATTCTGATGCGTACGCGTACTGTCGAGATGGCGGTTGGCCTGTTTCTGGTAGCCGGTTTTGTTGCCCTGTTCTTTCTGGCCATCCGCGTCAGCGGCCTGACCGAGGAAGCCGGCAAGCCCAGCTACCAGCTGACCGCGAGATTCCAGAATGCTGGCGGACTGGGCGTGCGGGCCAAGGTGACGCTGGCGGGTGTCGTGATCGGTCGTGTCACCAGTATCGAACTGGACCCCAAGACCCTGCAGGCCAAGGTCACCATGGATGTTTTCAATGAGGTCAAAGGTATCGATACCGATGCCGTGGCTTCGGTACTGACGTCCGGCATGATCGGTGAAAAGTACATCGGTATCGTGCCGGGTGCCGATGACACATATCTCAAAGACGGTGACGAAATCGAACAGACGCAGTCCTCGCT
>CAYGBB010000343.1:0-2627 GCA_964347985.1 uncultured Moraxellaceae bacterium | reverse complement strand
GTAGACGCACTTAATGCCGCTGTTCTTCTGGTTGATGATGGCGTCGATGGCCAGAGCGGTTTTACCGATCTGACGGTCACCGATGATCAGCTCGCGCTGGCCACGGCCAACCGGGATCATGGCATCGACGGACTTGTAACCGGTCTGCACCGGCTGGTCCACCGACTTACGCCAGATCACGCCAGGTGCCACTTTTTCCACTGCATCGGTGAGCTTGGCGTTAACCGGGCCCTTGCCGTCGATTGGTGTACCCAGGGCATCGACCACGCGGCCGAGCAGTTCCGGGCCAACCGGCACTTCCAGAATACGGCCGGTGCAACGGGCCTTCTGGCCTTCCTGCAGGCTCTGGTAGCTACCGAGCACCACGGCACCAACGGAATCCTGCTCGAGGTTCAGCGCCATGCCGTAAAGGCCGCCGTCGAACTCGATCATTTCGCCGTACATCACATCGGCCAGGCCGTGGATGCGCACAATACCGTCGGAGACGCTGACGATAGTGCCTTCGTTACGCGCTTCAGCGGATGCTTTCAGATCCGTGATGCGGCTCTTGATCAGTTCACTGATCTCGGAGGGATTCAGATGCTGAGACATGATGCTCGTTTCCTCAAACTCAAGAATTCAGGGTGGCCGCAAGCTTGTTCAGCTTGCCGCGCACGGAGGCGTCGATGACCAGATCGCCGGAGCGGATGACCACGCCACCAATCAGGGCGCGATCCAATATCACTTCATCAATGGCGATCTTGCGGCCGAGCTTCTGGCCGAGTTTCGCGGCCAGCGTCTGGCGCTGGGCATCACTCAACTCGAACGCGGAAGTCACGACAACCGCAGCAGACTGCTCCAGTTCGGCGCGGAACGCTTCAAACAGGGTGGCAATCGCCGGCAAAGCCTCAATACGCTTGTTGTGCACAAGCTCGGTCACAAAGTTGCGTGCATCGGCCGACAGCTTGTCACCGGTCGCCTTCAGGAAGGCATCGGTCTGCTGTTCAGCGGTCAGCGTCGGACGCGCGATATAGCGAGCAAAATCTTCATCACTCGCTACACCAGCGGCCAGTGCCAGCATTGCGGACCAGTCGGCCAGCTTGCCGGCATCGCGGGCAAATTCAAACGCTGCCTTTGCATAAGGCCGCGCTACAGTGGTCAGTTCTGCCATGTCAGTGCGCCTTTGGATTAGAGCTCGGCGGCCAGCTTGTCGAGCATGCCGGCATGGGCCTTGGCGTCCACCTGTGCTTCGAGAATCTTCTCGGCACCGGCAACGGCCAGGGCAGCGACCTGTGAACGCAGAGCGTCACGGGCACTCGCCATTTCCTGTTCGATCTGGGCACGCGCCTGGGCAATCTGACGCTCACCTTCAGCGGCGGCCTGGGCCTTGGCCTCTTCCACCATCTGATTGGCACGCTTGTTGGCCTGGTCAATGAGTGCTGCGGCCTGAGCCTTGGCAGCCTTCATTTCTTCGCCAACCTGCGCATGAGCCGTTTCCAGATCACGCTGTGCCTTGTCGGCAGCGTTCAGGCCTTCGGCAATCTTCTTCTGACGTTCTGCCAGGGCTGCCGTTACCGGCGGCCAGACGAACTTCATGCAGAACCAGACGAAGACCGCAAACGCAATGGCTTGCCCGATCAGGGTTGCATTGATGTTCACGCTATCACCTCATTCATTTTTCCAGCCGCCGGATTGCGGCCGGAAACAATTCGCTAATAAGCCGAATTACTTGATGAACGGGTTGGCGAACAGCAGCAGCATGGCGATACCGACACCGATCATCGGCACGGCGTCGAGCAGACCGGCAACGATGAACATCTTCACCTGGAGCTGCGGGCCCAGTTCCGGCTGGCGAGCAACGCCGTCCAGGAACTTGCCACCGAGCAGAGCGAAGCCAACGGCTGTGCCGAGAGCGCCGAAACCGATCAGCAGGGCAACGGCCAGCAGGTTCATACCGGTGATGTAATCCATCTTTAAGTCCTCTTACTTTGGTTAAAGGGTGAAATCAGTACTGCAGCAAAACAAAATCAGTGGTCGTGCGATTCCGAGGCCATGCTCAGGTACACGATCGTCAGCATCATGAACACGAAGGCCTGCAGGGTAATCACCAGGATATGGAAGATCGCCCAGACAATCTGCAGGCCGCCACCCAGTACACCAAGGGCCAGGCCACCAGTGAACATGAGCGCGATCAGGATGAAGATAAGCTCGCCGGCATACATGTTGCCGAACAGTCGCAGACCCAGGGAGATCGGCTTGGTGATCAGGCCGATGCCTTCCAGAATGAAGTTGAACGGAATCAGCGTCCAGTGATTGAAGGGGTTCAGGGTCAGTTCCTTGGTGAAACCGCCAACGCCCTTCATCTTGATGCTGTAGAAAAGAATGAGAAAGAACACCGAGAAGCTCATGCCGAGGGTGGCATTGGGGTCGGTGGTGGGCACCACCTTCATGTAGACGTGGTGCGGATCCATGCCGAAGACGTTGGCGCCGATCCAGGCCGAGGCGGACGGGATGAAGTCCACCGGGATCAGGTCCATGAAGTTCATCAGGAAGATCCAGGTGAAGATGGTCAGCGCCAGCGGTGCAATCAGGGACGACTTGCCGTGATAGGTGTCACGCACGTTGGTATCGACGAAGTCGATCAGTAC
>CAYGBB010000342.1:0-2632 GCA_964347985.1 uncultured Moraxellaceae bacterium | reverse complement strand
TGGAAATAACGAGCACAACAAGTGCTTCAATCAGGGTGAATCCCTGTGAATGTTTCATGAGTACCTTCCCTGGTGTTCATGATGTGGGTATAGCGGGCGGCAGATATAACGCTATTTCTTGATGGCCGACAAGAGGGGGCTCCCTGCCATGAGGTAGCATGCGGTCCTGTGGCCAAGCGAGGAGAGATGGTCTTGTCGGATGTATTGATTGTCGGTGCAGGAATCATGGGGCTGATGACGGCGCGCGTGCTGGCATTGGCAGGCTGTCGTGTCACCGTACTGGAACGTGGCGAGCCTGGTCGTGAAGCGTCGTGGGCAGGAGGTGGCATCGTTTCACCCTTGTACCCCTGGCGATATTCGCCGGCAGTAACGGCGCTGGCAGCAGAGGCCCGGCGTGCCTATCCGGTACTGGTTGACGAATTGCGTGAAGAAACCGGTATTGATGCCGAGCTGGTCCCCTGCGGGATGCTGATGCTGGATGCCGATGATGCACGCGATGCGTTGGCCTGGGCGCAGGCGCAGGGCGAGCCTCTGGAGCGCCATGACCAGGCGTCCCTGCGGACAACGATGCCCTGGCTGGCGCAGGACTGGCATGAAGGCTTGTTGATGCCCGGAATTGCGCATGTGCGAAACCCGCGGTTGCTGAAAGCGTTGCAGGCATCATTACAGCGCCTGGGGGTGTCGGTCATTCCTCATGCCGAGGTGGTCGCTGCGGCCGTTTCGGGTGCAAGCATTACCAGTCTCAGAACATCGGATGGCCGTGATTATTCGGCTGACAAGATTGTGGTGTGTGGCGGCGCCTGGAGCAGGGGGCTGCTGGAAATCATGCAGATGGCAGCACTTCCTCCGGTACGCCCGGTCATGGGCCAGATGCTGATGTACCGTCTGGAGCCGGGGACCTTGCCTTGCATGGTCATGGCGGAAGGGCGTTATGTTTTGCAGCGAAGGGATGGTCATCTTCTCTGCGGCTCCACGCTGGAAGAGACCGGTTTTGACAAGACCATCACCACAAGTGCACGGGCCAGTCTGATGGCCTCGGCAGAGCGTCTGTTGCCCGCGCTGGCGGGAGTAGAGCCGGTAATGCAGTGGGCAGGGCTGCGCCCCGGCTCGCCAAATGGCATTCCATTTATCGGGCGGGTGCCGGACAAAGACAATCTCTGGGTGAATGCAGGTCAGTATCGCAATGGTCTGGTGCTTGCCCCCGCGTCGGCGACCTTGCTGGCGGACGTGCTGCTGGGGCGGACTCCAGTGCTGGATCCGGCACCGTATCAATGCCTCTAGTGCGGCTGCAACCCTGTTCAGGACGGGACACGTTCAATAAAAAAAGCCACATCAGCGGCTTTTTTTATTGAACGACGAAGGCATTATTCGTCGTCGTCCGCGTCATCATCCAGCCCCATCTTTTTCAGACGATAGCGCAGGGAGCGAAACGTCATGCCGAGCTTGCGGGCAGCGGCCGTGCGGTTCCAGCGGGTATCTTCCAGTGCCTTGAGAATGGCGCTTTTCTCGATCTCAAACAGGTAGTCTTCCAGTGAGCCACCGTGGGAGTCCGGGCTGCCGGGCTGGGCGGGTGCCGTTAGTGTGGCGCTGGCGACCGGGCTTGTCGCCGGCGCTACATGGTTTGCTGGCAACTGCAGGTGTTCCGGCAGAATGGTGTTGCCATCGCACAGGGTAAGCGCACGCTCAAGGATGTTTTGCAGCTCACGCACATTGCCGGGAAAGCTGTAGTGGCTCAGTGCCGTGCGAGCGGCATCGCTCAGCACCGGCTCGATAACACCCCATTCCGTGCTGAGCTTCTTCAGGAAATTCTGGGCCAGATAGAGAATGTCATCACCACGTTCCCGCAGTGGCGGCACTTTTACCTGAATCACATTGATGCGGTAGAACAGGTCCTGGCGGAAACGACCGGCATCCACCTCTGTCGCCAGATCCTTGTGGGTGGCACTGACAATGCGTACGTTGACCGGGGTTTCCTTTGCATGTCCCACCGGGCGGATGGATTTTTCCTGAATGGCGCGTAGCAACTTGACCTGCATGGCGAGCGGAAGGTCGGCGACTTCGTCCAGGAACAACGTGCCATCGTGTGCCGCCTGGAATAGCCCCTGCTTGTCTTCGGTGGCGCCGGTAAAACTGCCTTTCTTGTGGCCGAAAAATTCGCTCTCCATCAACTCGGAGGGAATGGCGCCGCAATTGACCGGCACAAAGGGTTTGTCGGCCCGGGGGCCTTGTTCGTGAATGAGGCGTGCAACCAGCTCCTTGCCGGTGCCGGATTCTCCGCTGATGTAGACCGGTGCCTGGCTGCGCGACAGCTTGAGGATTTTCTCGCGCAGCTCGTGCATGGCCGGTGAGCGGCCGAGCAGGCGGCTGTCTTCGGGTAACTCGTTTTTGTCGGGGCGCAGCTTGAGCGCGGTGTTCACCATGTCGCGCAGGCGGGCCAGCTCGACCGGTTTGGAGACGAAATCAAACGCCCCTGCCTTGAGCGAGGCGACAGCAGCTTCGGTACTGCCATAGGCGGTGATGACGGCGACCGGCAGGGCGGGATAGTCCCGCTGGATGGTTTGCACAAGACTGATACCGCTGCCATCCGGCAGGTTCATGTCGGTCAGGCAGAGCTGGAATTTTTCCTTGCGCA
>CAYGBB010000341.1:0-2646 GCA_964347985.1 uncultured Moraxellaceae bacterium | reverse complement strand
GAATACCGGTGTGTTCAATTACCAGCTGCGTCGACAGTTCGGAGAAAAACTCGAATGCGGTGAGATCCAGCTTTTGCTGGAAGGTCGACAGCACTTTCATGACGGAATCAAAATCCGGCGTGCCCAGCACCAGCACCCTCAGGTCGCGCGGCTTGCGCTCCAGCTTCATGGTGGCCTCCACCACAAAGCCCAGCGTGCCTTCGGCACCAATGAAGAGGTGACGGAAATCGTAGCCCGTCGCGTTCTTCACCATGTCCTTGTTCAGCTCCAGATAGTCGCCCTTGCCGGTAATCACTTTCAGGCCCAGCACCCAGTTGCGGGTCATGCCGTACTTGATCACCTTGATGCCACCGGCGTTGGTGCCGATATTGCCACCGATCTGGCTGGAGCCGGCACTGGCAAAGTCGACCGGATAATACAGGCCCTGCTCTTCCGCAAAATTCTGCAGCTGTTCGGTCACCACGCCCGCCTGGATGCGCACCATGCGGTCTTCCGGCACGAACTCCAGAATCTTGTTCATGTGGTCAAAGCTGACCACCACCTCGCCATTGGCCGCCACAGCGCCTGCAGACAGCCCGGTACGGCCACCCGACGGCACCAGCGCCAGTTTCATCTCGTTGGCCAGCAACACCACGTCACGCACCTGCTCGATGGAGGTCGGAAACACAATGGCGGACGGGGCCGGCGCATAGATCTTCGTCCAGTCACACCCCCAGGTTTTCAGGCTGTCCGCATCGGTTTTCACGCGGTTCTCGCCAACAATCGCGGTCAGGCGGGACAGGATTTCAGGGGCAAGCGACATGGCAAGCAACTCCATACTGGGCAGGGATCAGACTGAACGGTCCCGCGGCACAGGGCCGAACTCGCCGGTCAAAAGGGTTCCGGCCGGCCGGTGTCTCGCGGGGCGCATCATGGTAACATACGCGGCTTATTTTTCCGGCCCGGTCCGCCAGGACCCGGCCCTGTCTGCCCCGAGGATGCCCATGAGCCAGCTCTCTCTCGACAAGTCCAAGATCCGTTTCCTGTTACTGGAAGGCGTGCACCAGAACGCCCTGGACGTGCTCAAGTCCAACGGCTACACGAATATCGAGTACCTGAAGACGGCCCTGGACGAAGACGCCCTGATCGAGAAGATCAAGGACGCCCACTTTGTCGGCATCCGCTCGCGCACGCAGATCACCGAAAAAGTGCTCGACGCCGCCAACAAGCTCATCGCCATCGGCTGCTTCTGCATCGGCACCAACCAGGTCAAGCTCAAGGCCGCCATGGAGAAGGGCATTCCCGTCTTCAACGCGCCCTACTCCAATACCCGTTCCGTGGCCGAACTGGTGCTGGGCCAGCTCATCCTGCTGCTGCGCGGCATCCCCGAGAAGAACTTCCTCGTGCACCGTGGCGGCTGGAGCAAGTCGGCCGAAGGCTCCTGGGAAACCCGTGGCAAGACCCTCGGTATTGTCGGCTATGGCAGCATCGGCTCGCAGCTGTCCGTGATTGCCGAATCGCTCGGCATGACCGTGATCTATTACGACACCATCACCAAGCTGCCACTGGGCAATGCCCGTCAGGTCGGCACCATGGACGAGCTGCTCGGCACTGCTGACGTGGTCACCCTGCACGTCCCCGAACTGGCCTCCACCAAGA
Source organism: uncultured Moraxellaceae bacterium (assembly GCA_964347985.1). GTDB lineage: Bacteria > Pseudomonadota > Gammaproteobacteria > Pseudomonadales > Moraxellaceae > UBA2031. The sequence continues at coordinate 1,008 of CAYGBB010000341.1, read as the reverse complement.
ACATGATGAAGGCAGAACAGTTTGCCAAGATGAAGAAGGGCGCCATTTTCATCAACGCCGCGCGCGGTACTTGCGTGGACATTGATGCGCTGGCCGATGCCATCAAGAGCAAGCACATTGGTGGCGCCGCCATCGACGTGTTCCCGAAAGAACCAAAGGCCAACGACGAGATTTTCGAATCGCCCCTGCGCGGCCTCGACAATGTCATCCTCACCCCGCACATCGGCGGCTCCACGCTGGAAGCCCAGGCCAACATCGGCCTGGAAGTGGCCGAGAAATTTGCACGTTACTCCGACAGCGGCAGCACCCTGTCTGCCGTGAACTTCCCGGAAGTGGCCGTGCCCCTGCAGCCCGGCAAGCACCGTCTGCTGCACATCCACAAGAACGTGCCTGGCGTGCTGATGAACATCAACCGCGTGTTCGCCGAAAACAACATCAACATCAGCGCCCAGAGCCTGATGACCAACGAATCCATCGGTTATCTGGTGATGGACGTGGACAAGGAATACTCCACCGTTGCCCTGGAAAAACTGCAGCACATCGACGGCACCATCCGTACCCGCGTGCTGTACTGATTGGGCTATGGATCCAATAAAAAAGCCGGCGCAAGCCGGCTTTTTTATTTCTGGCAAGCTGTTCAGCGAAAATCCCTGACCAGCCCCTGATATTCAGGCGACTCCCGCTCAGCAGCAATCGCCGCCCACATGCGTTCCGCCAGCAAGCTGTTCTGCTGCATGTATTTCCGGGAAAAAATCAGAAAGAAGTTTTTCTCATGCAACGGCAAGGGATGCTGCTCAAGGCGCTCCCGATAGACAGCATTCGTCTTCAGCAAGTGCCTGCCCTCCTCCGACTTCAGCGCCGCAACAGCAAACTCTCCCTCCAGAAGTGCATCGAAAATCTGTGCTGGTTGCTTCTTTTGCTGATTGATGTTCGTTACACCCACATCCTGCAGGCGTCGCGTGATGGCAAAAGATCCACTGGGCACTCCGGCTACCCCATCCGCGGACA
>CAYGBB010000340.1:0-2655 GCA_964347985.1 uncultured Moraxellaceae bacterium | reverse complement strand
ATCACGGCCTTCACCATACTCTTCGGCGCACGTCACCTTTCGCCGCGTGAAAAACACGAAGGACTGGTGGTGGCGATTGCGCTTGAGTCCGTCATCAAGCTGCTGGCCATGGCCGCCGTCGCCTGGTTCGCCTGGCACGATGTGTTTGGTGGCAATGCCGGCCTTGAAGCCTGGCTTACCGCCCATCCCGCAGCGCTGCACATGCTCTACGACCCCTTGCGTGGCGGCTTCTGGCACATCCTGATTTTGTCGTTTTTATTTTCGTCCGTGCTGATGCCCTATATGTATCAGATGACGTTTACTGAAAACTTCAACCCGCGCTCGCTGCTGACGGCAAGCTGGGGCCTGCCGCTTTACCTCATCGGCATGGCGCTGGCGGTGCCCATTCTGCTCTGGGCCGGCATACAGCTCGGCCTCAATCTGCACCCGGAATATTTCACACTCGGTGTGGCGCTGGCATCGGGATCGGCGTGGTTGCCGCTGCTGGTTTTCGTGGGCGGACTCGCCGCCGCCTCCGGTGTGATTATCGTCAGCACGCTGGCCATGGCCTCAATGGCACTCAATCACCTGGTGCTGCCGCTGTATCAGCCACGCCCGGACCAGAATATCTACCGCTGGATTTTGTGGATGCGGCGCCTGCTGATTGCCGGGCTCATCATCATCTCTTATCTCGTGTATATCTTGCTGAGTGAGCACCACAGCATGACCGAAATGGCCATGCTGTCCTTTGTAGCAACCCTGCAGTTTGCCCCTGCGCTTATCGGCGTCCTGTTCTGGCCTCGCGCCAATCGCAGTGGCGTTATCAGTGGCCTCTGCGCGGGCATGGCATTGTGGTTTGTCACGCTGGTGCTGCCCTATCTCATGGAGCTGCACCTTTTGCCCAACTTGAGCTGGGTGACCCTTTCCTTCACCAACAACACCGACTACTGGCAGACCATGGGTTCTGGCGCCACGCTGGTGAACGCCTTGACAGGCATCATCGTGTCACTGCTGGGCACACAAACCCCAAGTGAAAAAATTGCAGCCAATACTTGCTCCGTGGACAATCTGCGCCGCCCTTATCGCTGGGAGCTGACCGCCAGCAGCATCGCGGATTTTGAGCGCGGGCTGGCCGAGCCGCTGGGCAGCATGACGGCCGAACGCGAAGTCCACATGGCCATGACCGATCTCGGCATGCACCCCAGCGAAACGCGGCCCTATGCCCTGCGCCGTTTGCGCGACCAGATCGAATCCAATCTGTCGGGCCTGCTCGGGCCTTCCGTGGCGCAGGATATTCTTGAGCAGCATCTGCCTTATAAAGTACACACGGAGCAGGCCGGCCCTGAAGATATTCACTACATCGAATCGCGCATCGAGGATTACCGGCATCGCTTGTCCGGTCTTGCTGGCGAACTGGATTCCCTGCGCCGCTTTCACCGGCAAACGCTGTTTGATTTACCGATAGGCGTGTGCTCACTGGGCCGTGACCTGGAAATCCTGGCCTGGAATCACGCCATGATGAACCTGACCGGCATCAGCGACGAAGATGTGATCGGCTCGCGACTCAGCAGCCTGCCGGCGCCATGGCGCGACATGTTTCAGGATTTTCTGCACGGCCCGGTAGCGCAGGTTTATCGCAAGCAGGTGCAGAGCCGAGGCGAAACACACTGGGTCAGCCTGAACCGCGCGATCATTGGCGATGGCGACAGTCTTGGCCATCCGGATTCACAGGTGATTGTGGTCGAAGACATTTCCGAGCTGCACCGTCTTGAGGTGCGCGTTTCCCATAATGAACGCCTGGCTTCGATTGGCCGGCTGGCAGCCGGCGTCGCGCATGAGATCGGCAATCCGGTCACCGGCATTGCCTGTCTTGCGCAAAACCTGAAAGCGGAAAAGCAGGACCCGGATATTCGTGATGCCAGCAACCAGATTCTTGAACAAACCCAGCGCATCTCGCGTATTGTGCAATCCTTGGTGGGTTTTGCCCGTGCCGACAGTCTGCGCAGCCATCGCGAAGCCGTGAACCTGTACAGCACGGTCGATGAAGCCATTCAGCTTTTGCACCTGAGTCCGGAAGGGCGTGATCACGAATACCTCAATGAATGCCGGCCCGACACGGTGGTCGCGGGTGATGCACAGCGACTGACGCAGGTATTCATCAATCTGCTCACCAATGCGCGCGATGCCAGCCCGCCGGGCAGCCAGATTATTGCGCGTGCATCCACGCATGGCCCAAAAGTGCGTTTTGAAATAGAGGATTGTGGCAGCGGTCTGCCAACGGGAGATATTCGCAACACCTTGTTTGATCCCTTTGTGACCACCAAGGACCCCGGCAAGGGTACTGGTCTCGGCCTGGCGCTGGTGCACGGGATTGTCGAAGAGCATGAAGGCCGCATTCAGCTTATCGACAAGGCTGATTACGATCAGGGCAAGGGCGTTATCGTGCAGATCATGCTGCCCGCTTGGACAGAAGGCGAGAAAACAAAGAAAAGGTAAAACGGCAAGGAAGTTTCCTGTCGTTCTGCGCTTGCTCTGTCATCTGTTTTCTGAAAAATGCCTTCGGGCATTTTTCAACCCCGTGATTCCGGCACAGGTCTGGAATTGCGCTACGAGCAATCAATCCCCTGGCTACGATTGATTGTCGACTCGGCATCCATGACCGGGCAGGTCTGGAAA
>CAYGBB010000339.1:0-2658 GCA_964347985.1 uncultured Moraxellaceae bacterium | reverse complement strand
CGATGTGCGACTTGTCCATCTTGAAGTCAGGAATACCAAAGCGCATCAGGCCGCCCACGGCATCATTCTTCTCGAACACGGTCACCGCGTGACCGGCACGGGCCAGCTGCTGGGCTGCCGCCAAGCCGGCAGGGCCGGAACCCACAATGGCGATCTTCTTGCCCGTTTTCACGGTTGCCGGCTGCGGTACCACCCAGCCTTCGGCCCAGGCGCGGTCAATGATCGCGTGTTCGATGGACTTGATGCCCACGGCGTCATCGTTCACGTTCAGCGTGCAGGCCGCTTCACACGGAGCCGGGCAGATACGGCCGGTAAACTCCGGGAAGTTGTTGGTGCTGTGCAGCACCACAATCGCGTTCTTCCAGTCGCCCTGATACACCAGGTCGTTGAAGTCCGGGATGATGTTGTTGACCGGGCAACCGTTGTTGCAAAAGGGGATGCCGCAGTCCATGCAGCGTGCACCCTGGATCTTGGCCTCTTCAGGTGTCAGACCGATCACAAATTCCTTGTAGTTTTTCAGGCGCTGTTCAGCAGGCGGGTAGCCCTCTTCCAGACGCTCGAATTCCAGAAAGCCAGTCACTTTACCCATTTTCGTGAACTCCTCTTGGTCCGGATCAGGCCGTAGCCAGTGCCGCAGTGGTCTTGACGCCCATCTCGGTCAGGGCGCGGCGGTATTCGTGCGGGAAGACCTTGACGAAACGGGGCATCATCGCCGCCCAGTTGTCCAGGATCTCGCGGGCACGCAGGGAGCCGGTCCAGCGATGGTGGTCTTCCAGCATCTTCTTCAGCATGGCTTCATCGGTCTGGTCCATGTGCAGCGGGATCCCGGCCTTCTTCTGCTCGGCACCTGCCAGCACCTTGTCGAGTGCGACCTGTGCAGTGTTGCAGCGCGAGGCAAAGTGGCCATCTTCGTCAAACACGAAGGCCACACCACCGGACATGCCGGCAGCAAAGTTGCGGCCAGTCTTGCCCAGCACCACTACAGTGCCGCCAGTCATGTATTCGCAACCATGGTCGCCAGTGCCTTCCACGACAGCAGTAGCACCGGACAGACGCACGCCGAAACGCTCGCCGCCCACACCACGGAAGAAGGCTTCACCGGAGGTGGCACCGTAGAGCACGGTGTTGCCGACGATGATGTTCTCGGAGGCATCGCCACGGAACTCGATGCTCGGACGCACCACCACGCGGCCACCGGAGAGGCCCTTGCCGGTGTAGTCATTGGCTTCGCCGATCAGGTCCAGCGTGATGCCGCGGGCCAGGAAGGCGCCGAAGGACTGGCCACCGGTGCCTTCCATCTGGATGAAGATGGTCTGGTCAGGCAGGCCGTCCGGCTGATGCTTGATCAGTTCGCCGGAGAGCATGGCGCCCACGGTACGGTTGACGTTGCGTGCCTCTTCCATGAACTGCACTTTCTCGCCACGTTCGATGGCCGCACGCGACTTCTCGATCAGGCGCATGTCGAGTGCCTTGTCCAGGCCGTGGTCCTGCGTGCTGGTGTGCAGGCGCGGGACGTCAGCCGGTACCGGGGGCAGCGCGAACACGCGGCTGAAATCCAGGCCCTTGGCCTTCCAGTGCGCAATGCCCTTGCGGGTGTCGAGCAGGTCGGCACGACCGATGAGGTCGTCAAACTTGCGGATACCCAGCTGTGCCATGATCTGACGCGCTTCTTCGGCAATGAAGAAGAAGTAGTTCACGACATGCTCGGGCTTGCCGGTGAACTTCTTGCGCAGCACCGGGTCCTGGGTGGCGACACCGACCGGGCAGGTGTTCAGGTGGCACTTGCGCATCATGATGCAGCCTTCAACCACCAGCGGCGCAGTGGCAAAGCCGAACTCGTCAGCACCGAGCAGGGCACCGATGACCACGTCACGGCCGGTCTTCATCTGGCCGTCGGCCTGCACGCGCACACGGCCGCGCAGACGGTTCAGCACGAGGGTCTGCTGGGTTTCGGCCAGGCCGAGTTCCCACGGTGTGCCGGCATGCTTGATCGAGGACCACGGTGAGGCCCCGGTACCGCCGTCATGCCCGGAAATCGTCACGTGATCGGCCTTGGCCTTGGATACGCCCGCGGCAACCGTGCCCACGCCAACCTCGGACACCAGCTTGACGCTGATCGAAGCGTCCGAATTGGCATTCTTGAGGTCGTGGATGAGCTGCGCCAGGTCCTCAATCGAGTAAATATCGTGGTGCGGGGGTGGTGAAATCAGCTCCACCCCGGGGGTCGAATAGCGAATCTGCGCAATGTAGTCTGATACCTTGCGTCCGGGCAGCTGCCCGCCCTCGCCCGGCTTCGCGCCCTGCGCCATTTTGATCTGCAGCTGCTCGGCGCTGGCCAAGTATTCTGCGGTCACGCCGAAGCGCCCCGAAGCAACCTGCTTGATCTTGGATTTCAGTGAATCGCCGGCCTTGAGCACGATGTCCTGCTCGACGCGGCCTTTCCCAAGCCTTGAAGCCAGGGTTTCCCCTTCTTTGACCGGCGCATAACGGTTGCGGTCTTCTCCGCCTTCGCCGGTGTTGGATTTGCCGCCGATGCGGTTCATGGCGACCGCCAGCGTGGCATGAGCCTCGGTCGATATCGAACCGAGCGACATGGCGCCGGTAGAAAAGCGCTTGACGATATCTGCTGCCGGCTCGACTTCCTCGAGCGGAACCGGT
>CAYGBB010000338.1:0-2678 GCA_964347985.1 uncultured Moraxellaceae bacterium | reverse complement strand
GTGCTGGTGCCCGCCCGCCACACTCCCTACAATGCCGCCATTCCGGTCGACACCATTTCGAGGATGACGAGATGACCCGTATTGCTATCAGTGGCGCTGGCGGCCGCATGGGCCGTGCCCTGGTCCAGGCTGTCTGCGCACAGGAAGGGGCAACCCTGGCGGCTGCCATCGAGCGTCCTGGTTCTTCACTGCTGGGTGCCGATGCCGGTGAGCTGGCCGGTGTCGGTGTGCTGGGTGTGCCAGTGGTCGACAGCCTGGCGGCCGTCGTGGATGCCTTCGATGTGCTCATTGATTTCACGGTGCCCGCTGCCACTGTTGCCAATCTTGCGTTCTGTCAGCAACACGGCAAGCGGATCGTGATCGGCACCACCGGCCTTGATGATGGCCAGAAAACGCTGGTGCAAGGGGCCTCCGCAAACACCGGTGTGGTGTATTCCGGCAATTATTCGATTGGTGTCAATGTCACCCTGCGGCTGCTGGAGCTGGCGGCGGCAACTTTTGGCGACACGGTGGATATCGAAATCATCGAAGCCCATCACCGTCACAAGGTGGATGCCCCCTCCGGCACGGCATTGATGATGGGTGAGGCGGTAGCCGGTGCCCTCGGTCGTGATCTCAAGGAAGTGGCGGTGTACGAACGTCACGGCCATACCGGTCCGCGCGCACGTGAGACCATCGGTTTCCAGACCATTCGTGGTGGTGACATTGTTGGCGATCACAATGTCATGTTCATTGGTGAGGGTGAGCGCGTGGAAATCCGTCACGTGGCGACCAGCCGCATGAATTTTGCCAACGGTGCCGTGCGTGCCGCGTGCTGGGTGCAGCAGCAGGCTGCCGGTCTCTATGACATGCGCGATGTGCTGAAGCTGCGTTGAAGTTACGTTGAAGCTGCGCTAACGCTGCCTGCAAGCCATAAAAAACCGGCCCTCAAGGCCGGTTTTTTTATGGCATCACGCCACATCCTGCGCATCATCAGGTTCGCCATCCACCGCCACCCGGTTACGGCCGGATTTCTTGGCACGGTACAGCGCCTGGTCCGCCGCGAGCAGCAATACTTCCGGTCCGGCCGCATGGGTGGCAGGAATCATGCTGGCGACACCAAAGCTGGCGGTCACATTGCCATGGCTCGAACGCTGGTTGGGAATGCCCAGCGCGAGAATGCTGTCGCGTACCCGCTCTGCCACGATGCGGGTCTGCGGGGCGGTGGCGTTGGTCAGGATGAGCACAAACTCCTCGCCACCATAACGCGCGGCCAGATCGCCCGGGCGTCGGGCAAAATCCTTCAGGGCGCCGGCCACTTCGCGCAGGCATTCATCTCCCGCCTGATGCCCATAGGTGTCGTTGTAAAGCTTGAAATGGTCCACATCAATCATGATCACACCCAGCGGCTCCTGCTTGCGCATGGCGCGCTGCCATTCGGTGCTGAGGCTCATGTCGAGACTGCGGCGATTGGCGATCTGGGTAAGGCCGTCAATGGCCGTGAGGTATTGCAGGCGCAGGTTGGCTTCACCCAGATCATTGTTTTCAAAGGCCAGCAGGCGTGACTGCAGGTAATTCTGGCGCAGGCTGCGTTCAACCAGGAAGGTGCCGACCAGCGAGAAAATGGCCGAGGAGCCGGTCACAAAGTTGATGACGGTGATCATCTTGATGTCCGCCTGGCCAAACACGACATAGCTGACATTGATGATGGACAGCATGATCACGGCCGACAGGCAGCCCCAGAAAAACTGCAGGCGCGAGAGCACGAAAACCACCAGCATGACCATGGTGATGCTGGAAATGTAGAAATAATTGAAGGGCTCCAGGGCCGTGAGTGACAGTGCCGTCACGCAAACCACAAACAGGCAGGCACAGAATGCCACCAGCGGCTGCATGTACTTCATGGCCAGCGGGGTTTTGCTCAGGCCCAGAATGGCCAGTACCGGAATCACCGTCAGCGCCCGGATCAGCCACATCTTCTCTGCCTGCGCAGGCATCCAGAACGGGTCGATCACGCCGCAGCCCAGAATGGCCAGTACCCCGAGCAACCCGGCAATAATCATGTGGCTGTGGTAGCGCTGGGTGTAGTCCTGCTGGAATTCGGCCTCAAGAGCAGCCGGAAAGCGCAGTCGTGATCCTCGGTTGTCCAGGAGGTGGCGCAGGGTATCGAGCTGTGACTGTTCCATGCCGTTCTCTCGGGCGTGCCGCCAGGCGGCAAAGGCCGGTTGTTTCGATCTGTGAATCGCATCACACAACACCGGCTGGTCACAAGGGCTTCCCTGCTGGCCGGTGGCAATGCCGGGGTGTACGGCAGGGGTGACTGGTCGGGCGGTCGAGAGACCGTAATAGCGGTTGGACAAAAATGCCCCGTTTCCGTACAATTCCGCCTCAACTTGTGCCTGTCGCGTTGTGGCTGTTTCAGTCAGCGCGGGTCCGGCACCCTCATTACTGAAAAAGCGAGAAGGAGCTCCTCTTTCTCGCTTTTTTACAAGTGCATTCCGCCAGTATTCCTTCTTCGGAGGTAGGTTTGAGCAAGCCCGCCATTCTCGTCCTGCAAGACGGCAGCGTCTTCCGGGGGATTTCCATCGGTGCCGATGGCCTCACCAGCGGTGAAGTTGTCTTCAATACCGCCATGACCGGCTATCAGGAAATCCTCACCGATCCGTCCTATTGTCGCCAGATCGTGACCCTCACCTATC
>CAYGBB010000337.1:0-2679 GCA_964347985.1 uncultured Moraxellaceae bacterium | reverse complement strand
CGCATCCTGATCGGCATCCTGGTCGACAAATACGGCCCCCGTGCCAGCTACAGCATCCTGCTGGCACTGTGCGGCGTGCTCTGTATCGGTTTTGCTGCCGCGCAGACATTTGAACAGCTGGCGGTGATGCGTTTCCTGCTCGGTCTTACCGGTGCCGGCTTTGTGATCGGCATCCGGCTGGTCAGTGAATGGTTCCCGGCACGCGAAGTGGGTATTGCCGAAGGCATTTACGGTGGCTGGGGCAACTTTGGTGCCGCCATTGCCAAGATCAGCATGCCGATTCTGGCCGTGACCGTGTTTGGTGGCGAATTCGGCTGGCGTTATGCGATTGGCCTGACCGGTGTGATCGCCATCATCTACTCCGTTATTTTCTACCGCAATGTGACCGACACCCCGAAGGGCGCCACCTACTTCAAGCCGAAAAAAGCCGGCGGACTGGAAGTGACTACCAAGCGTGACCTGGTTGCCTACGTACTGATGAACCTGCCCATCTACATGATCCTGTATGTACTGGCATGGCGCCTGTCCCCCTCCGGACTGAACATCATTTCGGAAATGTTTGCGATGATCTGCTACGCCATCATCACCTTCCTGGTGGTCTGGCAGACCTGGAAAATCTGGCTGGTCAATCGTCACCTGATGGACGAAGAAGTGCCCAAGGCGCAGCGTTACAAGTTCAAGCAGGTGGCCATCCTCAACCTGGCTTACCTGGCCTGTTTTGGTTCGGAAATTGCGATTGTGTCCATGCTGCCGATGTTCTTTGGTGACATGTTCCATCTTTCCCCGATGGCCATGGGCCTGATGGCCGGCTCGTTCACCATCATGAACCTGGTGGCACGTCCCGGTGGCGGCTGGCTGTCCGACCGCATCGGCCGGCGCAAGGTGCTGGTGAGTTGCCTGGCCTTGCAGACCATCGGTTACCTGCTGCTCTCCAATGTGAGTGAAAGCTGGGGCATCGCGCTGGCGGTTGCCGTGACCCTCGTTACCTCCATTTTCGTACAGGCTGCCTGCGGTGCCGTCTACTCCATCGTGCCGCTGATCCAGCGTCGCATGACCGGCCAGATTGCCGGCATGGCCGGTGCTTACGGCAACGTTGGTGGCGTGCTGTTTCTCACCGTGCTGTCGTTTGTCAGCCCGCACATGTTCTTTGTGGTGATTGCGGGCATGTCTGCCGCAGCCTTCATTGCCGCCAACTTCATTGATGAGCCGAAAGGTCACATGGTGGAAGTGGACGAGCATGGCAATGTGCAAATGATTGCGGTCGAGTAGTGATACGCTCATGAACATGGCCCTGACCAGTACCACCCTTCGCGTCCGCGCGGCGCAAGCCAGCCGTGCCGGACGCAAACCCGAAAACGAGGATGCCCTCGGCATTCGCCTGCCTGTCGATCATGCACAGGCCAGCAAGGGTGTGGCACTGGCACTGGCCGACGGTGTCAGTGGTGCGGGTGAAGGTCGCCGTGCCGCCGAGGTCAGCGTGCAGGGCTTTCTGGCTGATTATTACGCCACCCCGGAAACGTGGACCGTTAAAACATCCGCCTTCCGGGTACTGGCCGCACTCAATCGCTGGTTGTACGGCCAGGGCCAGCAATACACGCAAATGCACCAGGGGTTTCTCACCACATTTGCCGCACTGGTGCTGCGCTCGCAGACAGCGCATCTTTTTCATGTCGGTGATACACGCATCCAGCGCCTGCGCGGCAACACGCTGGAACCGTTGACGCTGGATCACGCTACGCGTGTGGGTGCCGAGAAAACCTACCTGACCCGTGCCTTTGGCATGGACTGGCAGGTAGAGATCGACTACCGCGCGGTGGATGTGCAAACCGGCGACATTTTTCTGTTAAGCACGGACGGGGTGCATGAATTCCTGCCCATTCCACGACTGAAAAAAATGCTGGCCGAAGCACATACCGATCCTGATGCCTGTTGTGAGAAGTTGCTCGATGCCGCGTACGAAGCCGGCAGCGATGACAATATTTCCTGCCAGATACTGGTGATCGACAATCTTGCCCCTCAGGATGCGGAAGACAGCCGTCTGCAGGCGGCGCACCTGCCCCTGCTGCCGGAGCTGGCTCCCGGCCAGATCCTTGATGGCCTGCACATTGATGCGGAACTGCATGCCAATGCACGCAGCCACCTCTATCAGGTCACGGACGACATCACGCGTCGTGTCATGGTATTGAAAATCCCGTCGCCCCAGTTTGCCGATGACACGGAGCAGCTGGCGCGCTTTGCGCTCGAGGACTGGATCGGCCAGCGCATTGATCATCCCAATGTGGTGAAGGGCTGGCCTGCACCGCGGCAACGACAATGCCTGTACCTGCTACAGGAATATCTGGACGGGGAAACGCTGGCGGCCTGGGCGAAAAAGAATACCCGCCCGCCCGTGCAGACGATTACCGGTTTTGCCGCACAGATCATCAAGGGCTTGCGTGCCCTGCACCGGCGCGAAACCCTGCACCAGGACATCAAGCCCGACAATCTTTTCCTGTGTGCAGATGGCACGGTAAAGATTATTGATCTTGGTTCGGCCGGCGTTGCGGGCCTGGATGAAGGCCAGTCCCGTGATCGCCCTGGCGCGGCGGAATATGCGGCACCAGAGTACGCACTCAACCTGCCGCGCGATCCCCGTGCCGACCAGTTTTCGCTGGCGGTCACCCTGTATGAATTACTGAC
>CAYGBB010000336.1:0-2688 GCA_964347985.1 uncultured Moraxellaceae bacterium | reverse complement strand
ACGAAAGCGCCCGACATTATCACCAGCATCCCGGTCGCACGCCCTGCCGGCCCCTCCCTGGAAACCCCGGCCAGCAAACCGGATGAGAAGCCCGAGGCCGGCCGTTACCGCAACATCGTGATTGCGATTGATCCCGGCCATGGCGGTGAAGACCCCGGTGCCATCGGCGCCAAGGGCACCTACGAAAAACATGTCACCCTGGCCATTGCCCGCGAGCTGGAGGCCCTGCTCAAGGCCGAGCCGGGCCTGTCGCCCGTGCTGACGCGTACCGGCGACTACTTCATTCCCCTGCAGGACCGCCGCCGCATTGCCCGCTACCAGCACAAGGCCGACATCTTCATCTCGATCCATGCCGATGCCGCCGAAAACCGCAGTGCCAAGGGCTCATCCGTGTTTGCACTGTCCCTCAAGGGCGCAGGCACCGCCACCTCGCGCTTTGCCCGCATGCTGGCCGAACGTGAAAACCGCTCCGACCTGATCGGTGGCGCCGCCATCGAGTCCGGCGACGACACCCTGCGCAATGTGCTGGCCGACATGGTGGTGGCCGGCTCACTCGATCACAGCCTGCACATGGGGCGCCAGATCCTGGAGCAGCTCAGTGATTTCACGCCGCTGCACAGCAAGAACGTGGAACAGGCCGGTTTTGCCGTCCTGAAGGAACCCGGCATGATGTCGCTGCTGGTGGAAACCGGCTTCATTTCCAATCCGCAGGAAGAAGAAAACCTCACCAGCAAACCACACCAGCGCCAGCTGGCCCGGGCGATTTTTGATGGGGTGCTGCGCTACAACCAGCGCTACCCCGCACCGGGCAGCTATTTTGCCTGGCAGGCGGACCGTCGCAGCAAGCCCGCTCTGGCAAGTGCGACGCGGACGGAAAAAAAACCTGACGCCGTCAGCGACAGCCGTCGTGCCGGCATAGCGCTTTCCGGGCAGCCCCCGGCGACGCCCGCCACGGCCTCGCTGCCAGCTTCCACATCAATACCGGTGACTACACCCGCCACCGGCGACAACAAGATCACGCGCTACCGCATCGCCCCCGGCGACAACCTGACACGCATTGCCGATCGTCATCAGGTCTCCCTGAACGATTTGCGCGCCCTGAACAACCTCCAGGATGACACGGTGAAGATCGGTCAGACCCTGAAGATTCCGGCGAACTGAGCGCAACCATGGCCCGCATCAATGCACTCGACCCCCGCCTTGCCAACCAGATCGCTGCTGGAGAGGTTGTGGAGCGCCCTGCCTCTGTGGTGAAAGAGCTGGTCGAGAATGCACTGGACGCCGACAGCACGCGGATTGATATCGACATCGAGGAGGGCGGCGTCAAACGCATTCGCGTGCGTGACAACGGCGCGGGCGTGCATGCGGATGACCTGCCCCTCGCATTGATGCGTCATGCGACAAGCAAGATTCACGATCTCGAAGATCTGGAGGCCGTCGCCACCCTCGGCTTCCGGGGCGAGGCCCTGGCCTCGATTGCCTCGGTTTCGCGCCTGACCCTGACCACCAGCGACAACGATGCCGGGCTCGGTCATGCCGTGAGTTCGGAAGGCCGCGACATGCGGGCGCAGGTGGACGCCGCTGCCCACGCTCGCGGCACCACCGTGGATGTGCGCGACCTTTTTTTCAATACGCCGGCACGTCGCAAATTCCTGAAAAGCGAAAACACGGAATTTTCCCATATCGAGGAAACCGTCAAGCGGCTTGCCCTCGCCAACCCTGATATCGCCTTCTCGCTGACGCACAATGGCCGTCAGGTGCACGGCCTGCGCCCCGCCACCGAAGAAATGGAATGGCGCCGGCGGGTAACCTCGTTGTGCGGCCCCGCCTTCATGGACTCCGCCATTCCGGTGGACATCGATCACAGCGGCCTGCGCCTGCGCGGCTGGCTGGGCCTGCCCACCTTTTCACGGGCCCAGGCCGACCTGCAGTATTTCTACGTGAACGGCCGCATGGTGCGTGATCGCGTGGTCACCCATGCCGTGCGCCAGGCTTATGCCGACGTGCTGTTTCATGGCCGCCATCCGGCCTATGTCCTGTTTTTCGAGCTCGATCCCGGCGCCGTGGATGTGAATGTGCATCCCACCAAGCATGAAGTACGCTTCCGCGAGCAGCGCCATGTGCACGACTTTCTCTACCGCAGCCTGCACCGCATCATTGCCGGGCTGAAACCGCAGGATCAGGCACCGGCCAGCACCGGCAGCCTCGCCATCGAAACCCTGCACGAACAGTCGCCGCTGGCATTGCCCGTGGGCAGCCCGTACACCCCCACGGCTGGAAGCCACGCATCGCCCGTGCAGGCGACGACCTACCAGACCAATGAAAACCGTGCCGCCTTTGCACCGAGCCTTGCCTTTCAGCGCCCGGCGACCTTTGCGGCGGAGACGACGCCCGGCGAAGTGCCACCGCTCGGTTTCGCCATCGCTCAGTTGCACGGCATCTACATCCTGGCGCAAAGTGCCGAAGGCCTGATCATTGTCGACATGCATGCCGCCCACGAGCGCATCACTTACGAACGCCTGAAGAGCAACCTCAGCGCGAACACCCTGGCCTCGCAACCGCTGCTGGTGCCCCTGTCACTGGCAGTGAGCACCCGCGAAGCGGATCTCGCCGAAAACGACAGCGAGTTTTTCCGGCGCCTGGGTTTCGAGCTGGAGCGCATGGGGCCGGAAACCCTGCTGGTGCGTG
>CAYGBB010000335.1:0-2691 GCA_964347985.1 uncultured Moraxellaceae bacterium | reverse complement strand
GAAGAAAAAAATCAGCGCATGGATGAAACGAAACGCCAGATCAAGGCGTTCTGCGAATAAGCACGTCTCCTGCCATAAAAAACCGCCAGACTTTGGCGGTTTTTTTATGGCTCTTTTATCTTTCGCATATTGCGGATACCGCCGGCATCAAGGCGACGGTGTAAACAGGGTTTTCTCCAGGCGAGGCAGCTCACCTGCCAGGCGATCGCCAATAACCCATTGCGGATCGGAGTAACCATAGCCGTGCGCTTCCTCACGCTCACGCAAGGCCAGCAAACTCTCTTCATACGTAGCACGCAGGCTGGGCGCGCGACGCAATGACTCGTCAAAGAAGGCGCGACCAAAATAGGTAAAGTCAGCGTCATCGGTACAGCCAAAGGAAGGCTTGTTTGCAGTGGATGCGGTGACAATCAACGTATCCGGCGTTTGCAGATCCTTGATGAAGCCTCCGGAATAACAGGCTGACAACACGATCACACGGCGACGAATACCGCTTTCATCCAGGGTGCGACGCAACCATGAAGGAGTGATCTGTGCCAGCTGCAATGGCCAGTAACTCAGCTCGATCTCGTGAGTCTCACTGCCGTGCGACGTGATAAACAGAAACAGGACATCCTGCTCACGATCCATCTGCCTGCCAAAAGCATTCAGCGCTCTCGATATACTGGTTCGGGTGGCTATAGGCTGGCTGTAAACCGTGTCATCGCTATTAAGCAGAACAAGGGAGCGCCCAGTGGTGGCAAACCGGGTATCAAACAGCGCGCGAACACTTTCGGCTTCATTGCGGAAGACTGGCTGATAGGCCGAGCCGGCAACACCCAGAAAATACCAGTCAACCTGATCCTGGCGTTGCGGGGCCACTGCAGAAAGTGAACGCTGCAACAGCTCGGGCTGCGCATAGAGTGCCGCCTCCTCAACCACTCGCGGAGAGGCTGGTGTTGCTTCAACCGGCGTATTGGCAGACCACAAGCGCTCGTCGCTGAACGTTAACGACCAAAGTGCGAACACGCTCAGCAGTACTACAAAGGCAGCGACGCTTTCCCGGAATGGCCAGGACAACGCCCGGGTGAAGACATGCACAACGGCCAGAATGGGCCACGCGTACAACAGGGTATAAATGACCGGCACATAGGAAACCATATTGTCCGGCAACCAATCGTGCTGCCCGGCAACCAGCAGCAAGCACTGGACGATGCCAAGCAAACTGTCGGCAGCCAGCCAGATACTGGCAGGCGCCAGGCCTAACCGCCAAAGACCATGTCGGGTTGCGAGGACCTGCCCGAACACCAGCAGGGCAAATCCAGGCAACAGATACACGGCGACGCCCGCAGGCGACCACTGCCCGGGCCATCCTTCACTGAGCAGGTCAAATGTAAAGCTGACAGCCAGACTGAGAACCAGCAAAACGAGGAAATTGAGGGGGCTGGGCACCAGCCAGCGCAGGCTGCTGCGCCGGAAGACCAGTACATGACAGGCAGCCCAGAGGTTGCGGAGCAGGTCGCTCATGAGATGGGGGCCGGGCAAGTTCCAGCGCATGCAGGGTGGCTCAGAGGAATCGAGGGGCAATCATATCAGGCCCCGCCTTTCTCGGCATGGCCCCCGGACACAATACTCATCCGGCGGCGGGCGCCAGACAAACATCCGGCGGAAACCCGGAAATTTGTCTGGCGGTCCAGATCAATGCAAACGCTTCTTCTGGAAGCTGAACTGGCCGTGCTCTTCATCAATCACGATGGTATCACCGTGCACAAACTCGCCAGCCAGCAGTTGCTGGGCAAGCGGATTTTCGAGCAGGGTCTGAATGGCACGCTTGAGTGGGCGAGCGCCATAGACCGGATCATAGCCTGCCGCCACCAGCCGGAGCATGGCTGCATCCGACACCTCCAGTTTGAGTTCCCGTTCAGCCAGGCGACTCCGCAGGCGATCAATCTGGATTTCTGCGATGCCGCGAATTTGCGACTCGGCCAGTGAATGAAAGACCACAACCTCATCAATCCGGTTAATGAGTTCCGGCCGGAAATGGTGCCCGACCACCTCCATGACGGCCACCTTCATTTCGTCGTACTGCTCTTGCTTCGTCATGCTCTGGATGATGTCGGAGCCGAGATTGGACGTCATCACGATCACGGTATTGCGGAAGTCCACGGTACGGCCCTGGCCATCGGTCAGGCGGCCGTCTTCCAGCACCTGCAAGAGGATATTGAAGACATCGGGGTGTGCTTTTTCGACCTCATCCAGAAGGATGACGGCATAGGGGCGACGACGCACCGCCTCGGTCAGGTACCCTCCCTCTTCATAGCCGACATAGCCGGGAGGCGCTCCGATCAACCGGGACACGGAGTGCTTCTCCATGAACTCGGACATGTCGATGCGCACCATGGCGTCGTCGGAGTCAAACAGAAAACCGGCCAGCGCCTTGGTCAGCTCGGTCTTGCCGACACCGGTAGGGCCGAGGAACAGGAAGGAACCATTTGGCCGATTGGGATCAGACAAGCCGGCACGGGAACGGCGTACGGCATTGGCCACCGCAACGACGGCCTCATGCTGGCCGATGACACGCCGATGCAGCGCATCTTCCATACGCAGCAGCTTGTCGCGCTCACCCTCCAGCATCTTGCTCACCGGAATGCCGGTTGCCTTGGAAATCACTTCGGCAATTTCTTCGTCGGTGACACGATTGCGCAACAGGGT
>CAYGBB010000334.1:0-2707 GCA_964347985.1 uncultured Moraxellaceae bacterium | reverse complement strand
GGCGATTGGAGTTGGAGGAGTTGGGGGAACCCACCACCAGCACCACCTTTGCCTCAGCGGCCAACTGCTTCACGGCATCCTGACGGTTCTGGGTGGCATAGCAGATATCATCCTTGCGCGGCCCCTGGATAGCCGGGAACTTCGCACGCAGGGCGTCGATCACACGGGAAGTGTCATCCACCGAGAGCGTGGTCTGGGTGACAAAGGCCAGCTTTTCCGGGTTGCGCACCTGCAGCGCCGCCACATCCGCCTCGTCTTCCACCAGATAGATATCCCCGCCCTGGCGGTGGTCATACTGCCCCATGGTGCCCTCGACCTCGGGATGCCCCTCATGACCGATCAGGATGGCCTCGGTGCCGGAGCGGGCATAACGCAGGACTTCCATGTGTACCTTGGTGACCAGCGGGCAGGTGGCATCGAACACCTTGAGGCCGCGACGGGCCGCCTCGTCCTGCACCGCCTTCGAAACGCCATGGGCCGAAAAGATCACCACGCCATCATCCGGCACCTGATGCAGCTCTTCGACGAACACCGCCCCGCGGTTACGCAGGTCATCCACCACGAACTTGTTATGAACAACTTCGTGCCGGACATAGATAGGGGGGCCAAAAACCTCCAGCGCCCGGTTGACGATCTCGATGGCACGGTCGACCCCGGCACAGAAGCCACGGGGGTTGGCGAGCTTGATCTGCATGGTGAGGCCCTCTTGCTACGCGCGCTGCCCAAGGCTGACCGGGCTGGCATCGGCATCCATGACCCGAATGATATCCACTTCGAATACCAGGTCACGCCCGGCCAGCGGATGATTGAAGTCCACCGTGACCGTGTCATCGTCAAAGGCCTTGACCACCCCCGGCAACTCACCCGACTTGTCGGCAAAGGAGATGATCATGCCCTCTTCCAGCGTGAGGTGACTGAACTGGACCCGGGTGAACACCTGCTGGTTATCCGGATTCCAGTCACCAAAGCCCCGACCGGCATCAATAAACACGGAGCGACGATCACCGGCACGCAAACCAAAAATTGCGCTCTCAAAACCAGGCAACAGACTGCCATCACCGACCGTGAACTCGGCAGGTTCCGGGCGCTCGCGCGTAGAGTCGATCTGCTGGCCATCGGCCAGGGCAATCGAGAAATGCAGGGTGACTTTCTTGCCGGGACCAATCATCTCAGCCATTGGCGGCCTCGCGTTTCTTTTCAAGAAAAAGGGAGTCAAAAATCAGCATGGCAGCGCCGACACTGATACCGCAGTCGGCAATATTGAATGCGGGGAAATGCCAGGTGCCGTAGTGCACATGAATGAAGTCCACCACATACCCCAGCATCATGCGGTCATACAGGTTGCCCAGCGCACCGCCCAGTACCAGTACCAGCGCACACGCCAGAAAGCGGGCATTGGCCGGCAGGTTTTTCAGCCAGAACAGGATGCCCCCGCTCACCACCAGGGCAATGCCGGCAAAAAACCAGCGCTGCCAGCCACCAGCGTCATGCAGAAAGCTGAAGGCGGCGCCGTAATTGTGGGCCAGCGTCCAGTTGAACACAGGCAGCAAAGGAATGGATTCCCCCAGCTGCATGGTGGAGGAAAAGTACAGCTTGGTGATCTGGTCCAGCACGATGACCAGTACCGCCAGCCAAAGCCAGGAAAAATTCTTGCGTGCCTGTTCGTTCACGAGAGACTCACTTCAGTTTGCTTAGGCAAAGCGCCGCACTTCACCCTTGCCATCCGGCAAGTTGTCCGCACAGCGCACACAAATATCCGGATGTGCTGCATTGCCGCCTACATCCGCACGGTAATGCCAGCAGCGCGCACACTTCTGATGTGCCGATGCCGAAATTTTCACCCGCAGACCTTCAAGCTCGGTCAGCACGCCCTGCTCAGAGAGTGGCTGCAGACGCACGGCTGAGGTAATCAGCACAAAGCGCAGCTCGTCACCCATGGCGGCCAGCGCCTGCTGGCGCTCGGGAGACACATACAGGTCCACTTCTGCAGAGAGCCCTGCACCAACTTCCTTGCGGTTACGGGCCTCCTCGATTTCCTTGTTAACAGCAGACTTCACAGCCATCACGTCATCCCAGTAACCGCGGGTGAGCGTGACGTCATTGCTGTTTTCCGGCAGCTGGGCCAGCCCTTCATACCAGGACTCGAGGAACACGGACTCGGAACGCTGCCCAGGCAACACTGCCCATATTTCTTCGGCGGTAAAGCTCAGCACTGGCGACATCCAGCGGGTGAAGGCTTCGGCAATATGGAACAGGGCCGTCTGTGCCGAGCGCCGCGCCAGCGAATCCGGCTGCGTCGTGTACTGGCGATCCTTGATGATGTCGAGATAGAAACCACCCAGCTCGGCCACGCAGAAGTTGTGCAGGCGGTGATATATCTGGTGGAACTGGAAATTATCGTAGGACGTTTTGATTTCATCCTGCAGCAGGGCGGCACGATCCACCACCCAGCGATCCAGCGCCAGCATGTCTTCGGTTTTCACCAGATGCTGCGCTGGGTCAAACCCGCTGAGATTGGAGAGCAGGAAGCGCAGGGTGTTGCGGATACGGCGATAGGTGTCCGACATGCGATTGAGGATTTCATCGCTCACCGACATCTCGCCACGATAATCCGTGGCGGCCACCCAGAGGCGGATGATGTCGGCACCCAGTGTCTGCATCACCTTCTGCGGCGCCACCACATTCCCCACCGACTTGGACATCTTGC
>CAYGBB010000333.1:0-2721 GCA_964347985.1 uncultured Moraxellaceae bacterium | reverse complement strand
TCACTCACTCTGGCGCGACCGCCTCGCCTGGCAGGTGACCCTCTACATGGGGCTGCAATCTTCCCTCGCTTACTGTGTCTTCGGCTGGCTGGCCGTCATCCTGCAGGATCGTGGAGTCAGTGCGATGGCCTCCGGACTCATCGTTTCCGTTTCCGTCATGATGCAGTTGCTGACCGCTCTCGGCGCCCCCTGGTTGTCTACCCGCCATCGCGACCAGCGCCCGATGATCACCGTCATGCTGGCGCTCACGTTGAGCGGCCTGTTCGGCTGCCTGTACGCGCCGACCGGATCACTGATGGTTTGGGCCGTCATCCTGGGACTGGGCCAGGGCGGCACCTTCAGCATGGCACTCAGCCTGATCGTCCTGCGCTCTCCCGACGCCGCCACCGCCGCCCGCCTCTCCGGCATGGCCCAGGGCATCGGCTACACACTAGCCTCCCTCGGCCCCTTGCTGCTGGGCCTGATACACGAGGTCACGCACAGTTGGCGGGCCTCGGGCTGGCTGTTTGCAGGCATTGTCGCCAGCGCCCTGCTGGCAGGACTCGGGGCAGGACGCCAGGGCCTTGTCCTGCAGCCCGGCGCGAGCCGGCGCCACCCCTGAGAAGGCTATGGCCCCAGCATGTCTTCAGGCCGTACCCACGCATCAAAATCCGTCGCGCTGACATAGCCCAGCGCAACCGCAGCGGCCTTCAGGCTACTGCCTTCGTGATGTGCCTTGAGGGCAATCTCCGCCGACTTTTCGTAACCGATATGCGGATTCAGCGCCGTCACCAGCATCAATGAATTATCCAGATGCTCACGCAAACGCTGTTCATTCGGCGCAATTCCCTGCGCACAGTGCTCATCAAAAGCACGACAGGCATCGCTCAACAAGCGAATTGACTCCAGCACATTGTGCAGCATCACCGGCTTGTACACATTGAGCTGGAAATTACCCTGCGAGCCTGCAAATGCCACCGAATGATCATTGCCAAACACCTGCACCGCGACCATGGTCAGCGCCTCGCACTGCGTGGGATTTATCTTTCCCGGCATGATTGACGAGCCCGGTTCATTTTCAGGAATAGTGAGCTCCCCGATTCCCGCCCGCGGACCGCTCGCATACCAGCGCACATCATTGGCAATCTTCATCAGTGCGCCCGCCAGCGTCCGGAGCGACGCGCTCACATTCACCATGCCGTCATGCGCCGACAATGCCGCAAACTTGTTAGGTGCCGACACAAAAAGGTGTCCCGTGCAGTGTGACACCTGTTCCGCAATTTTTTCACCAAACCGGGGATGAGCATTCAAACCCGTGCCAACCGCCGTGCCCCCGGTGGCAAGCTCGCATACATCCGGCAACACCCGATGCACCCCTACCAGACACAAATCCAGTTGCGCCACCCAGCCCGACATTACCTGACCCAGCGTTAGCGGCGTTGCATCCTGCAAGTGCGTACGCCCCAACATGACAACGCCGGCGTACTCCCGTGATTTTTTCGCCAGGGTTTCACGCAATCCTCGCACCGCCGGCATCAGTGCCTCCGTCATGAGCGAGGCCGTGGCAATGTGCATCACCGCAGGAAACACATCATTGGATGATTGCCCGCAATTCACATCATCATTCGGATGTACCGGCCGCTTGGAGCCGACCTCTCCGCCCGCCAGCTGAATCGCCCGATTGGCAATCACTTCGTTCGCATTCATGTTGCTTTGTGTTCCGGAGCCCGTCTGGAACACCACCAGTGGAAACTCCTCATCCCAGCAGCCGTCAATCACCTCCTGTGCCGCCGCCACAATCAGCTGCACTTTTTCTGGTGACAACACCCCCAATTCACCATTCGCCAGCGCCGCACTTTTTTTCAGAATGCCAAACGCCCGTATCACCGGGCGCTCCCAACGAAAACGACTCACCCCGATCGGAAAAAAATGCAATGAACGCTGCGTCTGGGCACCCCATAACCTGTCCGCCGGCACCTCTACAGGCCCCAAGGCATCCTTTTCGATACGTACGGCTGTAGTTTTGGTCGTTGCCATGATCCCGCTGCCATCTTTATGCCGTTGCAGTCAGCTTGGCTCATCCCGTCACAATTGCCAATCCATGACGACATTCGCCCAACGCAACCATGCGACAATACCGGAACACGTGCGACAGACGAACTCTCCGGACACCAACATGACTGCCCATCGTTACCTGCCCGGCTGGATCATCCTCATGGGAGCCCTGACGGCAATCGGCCCCCTGTCCATCGACATGTACTTGCCGGCTTTTCCTGCCATCGCCACCGAGTTCACGGCCACTGGCCGGATTGAGCTGACTCTTGCCAGTTTCTTTACCGGACTCGCTCTCGGCCAGCTGTTCTATGGGCCGATCAGCGACCGCTTTGGCCGCAAGCCCCCGCTCTATTTCGGGCTCACACTGTTTGTCATTGCCTCCGTCGGCGCCGCCCTGAGTACCGACATACAGGCCCTGATTGGCTGGCGCTTCATGCAGGGTCTGGGCGGCTGTGCCGGCATGGTGATCTCCCGCGCCGTGGTCCGCGACCGCTGCACACCACAGGAGGCCGCCCGGGCGTTTTCATTGCTGATGCTTGTCATGGGGCTGGCACCAATACTGGCACCCCTGCTGGGCGGCATCATCGTCACCACCACCGGCTGGCGCGCCATCTTCATCCTGCTCGCCCTGTTTGCCAGTGGCTGCCTGCTGGCGATCTGGCAACGGCTCAACGAGAGCCACGAGAC
>CAYGBB010000332.1:0-2721 GCA_964347985.1 uncultured Moraxellaceae bacterium | reverse complement strand
GCCAGCCGCTCCGCCTTTGTCACCGGCATTCCCTATATTGATCCGGACGAAGCCACCCGCACCCTGAAATTCCACAACAGCATCATCGCCATGGGCGAAGGCAACGGCATTTATCACAAGCAGCGTCTGGTGCCGTTTGGTGAGTACATTCCCTTTGAAGGCTTTCTGCGCGGCGTCATTCCGTTCTTCGACATGCCCATGTCGAGCTTTACCGAAGGCCGACCGGACCAGACCCCGCTGCAGGTGCAGAAACTTTGGCTGGGGCCGATGATCTGTTACGAAATCGCCTACCCCGAGCTGGTCCGTCACATTGCTGCGCGCAGCGATGTGCTGACGACCATTTCCAATGACGGCTGGTTTGGTGGCTCCATTGGCCCGCACCAGCACTTCCAGATGGTGCGCATGCGTGCACTGGAAACCGGGCGGGAAGTCATTCGTGCCACCAATAACGGGATTTCCGCGATCATTGCCGCAGATGGCTCCGTGCGGGAACGGGCCCCACAATTCAAGCGTCTGGTATTGCGGGCAACGGCCAATGCCCGAGCAGGGCTGACACCGTATGTGCGGATGGGCAACTGGCCGGTACTGGGCATCATGGGCCTGCTGTTATTCGTCGGCTGGCGTCGCAGCCGAACTGCGGCCGACCATCAAGTGCACGTGACCTGAACCCCTGGGAAAGGCTCCGGCCGCTCCCACAACGCCCTGTGCTTCACGTTGCCGGGCTTATGCGCGCAGCGAGCAGTCCTTCCTCCAGCGCCACCCAGTCCAGTGCCGCCGCGGCAATCACTTCGAGGCGATTATCCGCCCGCGGCACCTCGCTGTTCACTGCAGTTTCATACCGGGTCGCATTGAAAAAAATCCAGCCCTGATCGGTGTGAAACACCCCTTTCACACGCATCGTACCGCGCAAGCCAAACAGCACATCCAGCAGTGCCGTGTTGCGAAACTGCCAGTCGCGCGGAAACACCCAGCCGGCAATGGCAACGTCACCAACATGCTCGTTGTAATGATACGGCGGCTCGATGGCCGTCGTTACTGGCATCTTTGATGCCATCGGGGCAACCGCCTGTGGCACATGCAGCAGGGAGCGCCTGACCGGCTCGGCCCGCCCCGGCAAATCCAGCCAGGCGCGCGGCATGCCGCCTTCGCGCATGAAATACACATGTGTTTTCGGCGGAACCAGACCTGCAGCAAATTCACGCGCCGCCATCCGCTCAGCCTCACTCAGCACGTCATCCTTGCTGAACACCAGTACATCCGCTGCCTCAACCTGTGCCCGAAAGGTTTCATGTGCCAGTACCCGTGGATCAGACAGTTCGCGGGCATCGACCAGGGTGATGGTGGCCCGCACATCCAGCACCTCACGCCAGTGCGTTTCGCGCAGTGACTCCAGCACACGCGCCGGATGACCCAGCCCTGTCGGTTCGATCAGCACCCGTGACGGGTTCGCGCGCGACAGCAATTGGGACAACGCCACCTGCAGCGGCAGGTGGTTGGTACAGCACAGGCAGCCACCTGGCACTTCCTTGATGGTCACTTCATCACCACCCAGTACTGATTGATCAATGCCCACCTTGCCGAACTCATTGACCAGCACGGCCCAGCGCTCACCCTCACGCCCGTGCGCCAGAAGATGCCGGATGGCCGTGGTCTTGCCGGCACCAAGAAAACCGGTGATGAGATTAACGGGAACAGGAGTGGATATTTTCATGCAGGCATTCTAGCGACTAGTGCAGGCGCATTTCACCTTTTGCCACTGTTGTCCGCTTCCGGGACAGCGCCCGTTGCGCTTACACTCGGAACGACTTCATGCTCACGTGGACTGTCATGCAGATTCTTATTACGGGTGGTACCGGCTTTATTGGCAGCGCACTCTGCCCGCGACTGCTGCAGGACGGCCACGAGCTGACCATCCTGACACGCCAGCCGGAAAAAGTGGTTCGGGCCTATGCGGGCAAGGTTCGCGCCATTCGTTCGCTCACCGAGTTTCGCGATGACTGGCCCCTGCATGCCGTCATCAATCTGGCGGGCGAAGGCATAGCCGACCGCCCCTGGAGTGTCACCCGCAAGGAACAACTGCATGCCAGCCGGGCATCGCTCACCGAAGAACTGGTCAATGTGTTACGCCGGCGCAAGCAGAAGCCTGAGGTATTGATTTCCGGCTCGGCCATCGGCTGGTACGGCAATCAGGGCGACACCGTACTGGAGGAAAACACCCCGTTCCGTGATGGTTACATGCATGCCCTCTGCCATGACTGGGAGCATGCCGCCCAAGGGATAAAGTCCCTGGGGGTTCGGCTCTGCCTGTTGCGCTCGGGCGTGGTGCTGGGCAAAAGCGGCGGCATGCTTAAACGACTGTTGCCGGTCTTCGGGCTGGGCCTCGGCGGACGACTGGGCAGCGGCGAACAATGGATCTCATGGATTGCCCTGGGCGATTATCTGGAGGTCGTACGTTTCCTGCTAACGGATGTGCGCCAGTCCGGCATCTACAACGTTACTGCGCCAAGACCGGTGACCAATGCCGAATTTACCGCCACGCTCGCCCATGCACTGGGGCGCCCCGCTTTTCTGCACATACCTGCCGCCATCCTGAAGCTG
This sequence comes from uncultured Moraxellaceae bacterium, assembly GCA_964347985.1. Lineage (GTDB taxonomy): Bacteria > Pseudomonadota > Gammaproteobacteria > Pseudomonadales > Moraxellaceae > UBA2031. The sequence goes on along the minus strand of CAYGBB010000332.1, from coordinate 123 downwards.
GCCATGGGGGAAATGAGTGCATTGCTGCTGGATAGCCAGCGAGTGGTGCCGACACGCCTGCTGGAGGCCCGCTTCAAGTTCCAGTCACGCACTCTGGAAGAGGCACTGCGCAACGAACTGGGT
>CAYGBB010000331.1:0-2736 GCA_964347985.1 uncultured Moraxellaceae bacterium | reverse complement strand
CCTGCCTGCCGCATCACACTTGTGCCCGATGTCAGCGCCAGCCCGCCCATGACCAGCGCCACAATGAGGTCAGGCCAGCGCGTGCCGCTGAGCAGCACGGCCAGTGCCGCCACCATCACGGCGATATTGCTGATGGCATCATTGCGGCTGCACAGCCATACCGAACGCATGTTGGCATCGCCCTCGCGAAAGGCATACAGCATCCAGGCCACGCCCATGTTCACGGCAAACGCCATCACGGCGGTCACTCCCATGGTCAGCGGCTCCGGCGTATCCCCCGCCACTATCCCCCAGCCGGCACGGGCCAGCACGAAAACGCCAAAGGAAAACATGGCGATGCCCTTGGCCATGGCCGCCTTTGAACGCCAGACCACGGCCATGGAGAGCACCGCCAGACTGACGCCGTAATTAACGGCATCGCCAAAGAAATCGATCGAATCCGCCAGCAGTGAGACCGAGCCGGACCACCAGCTGGCCACCAGCTCCACGCCAAACATCAAAACATTAAGCACCAGCGCGATGACCAATATGCGGCGATAGCGGTCAGTCGGTGGCACGCCGGGGGTACAGGCATCAGGGCAGCAATCATCAGTCATCAGGTTTTCCGCTATTCATGCATAGTCAAAACAGGCTCTTTGAAGCCATTGAAGCCTCTTATCCGGCAGCCTGTCTGGCAAGCCGCCGCAGCTACCCGGAATGACCGCCCCCTCGCTGGACAGCCCCCCACCCACCACATAGGATTCACCATTATGTGATTTTTTCGCCAATCCACCAGAGCCGGAGTGAAGCATGTCGGAGCAGGCAACAGACAGCAAACCCCGCGTCCTGATGGTGGATGATTCAAAAGTGATACGTATGGCGGCGAACAAGATCCTCGGCAAGGATTTTGACGTGGTGGTGGCCAACGACGGCGAGGAAGGCTGGAAAATGCTGCTGGCCGATCACAGCATCCACGTGGTGTTCACCGACCTCATGATGCCGGTGCTGGACGGCCTGGGCCTGCTCGAACGCATCCGTGCCTCGGACGACCCCGGCATACAGAACCTGCCGCTGATCATGGTGACCGGTGCCGACAACTCTGATGAGGCGCGTGAAGAAGCCCTCCGGAAAGGCGCCACCGACTTCCTGCAAAAACCGTTCAACTCCATTGATCTGCAGGCCCGCGCCCGTGCGCACTGCAACTATCAGCGCGAATCCCTGGCCCTGAAAAAACAGATCACGGTGGATGCGCTGACCGGGTTCAACAACCAGCAGTCGTTCATTGAGCAGCTCACCAAGGACCTGGCTTTTGCCCATCGTCATCGCCAGTCGGTGGCCATCCTGATTGCCGACATGCCCGACTTCAAGTCCTTCTTCATGCAGCATGGCAAGCCTGCGGCGGATGCCGCCCTGAGCCAGGCCGCCCGACTGCTGCGCGAATGCATCCGCACCGAAGACACCGCCAGCCGCTACAGTTTCTCCACACTGGCGCTGAGCCTGCCGTCCACGCCCACCGAGGGCGCCATGAAGCTGCTGGAAAAACTGCAGCAGGCACTGAAGAACACACCGCTGGAGGTAAACGGCAAGACCCTGCCGGTGAAATGGCGCTTCAGCGTGCACATGCCGGACATTACCCCCAGCACCGACGCCCAGACCGAAGTCCAGGCCGCCATTGCCAAGCTTGGCCTGGCCGCAGTGGTGGCCGCCCACGGCAGCGGCAAGCCCGCCCCGGTCTCCATCGACAAGGCGCTCGCCATGATTGCCCGAGGCCAGGGCGAGCATGTTGCCGCCCACTTGCCACGTCTGCTCCAGGAGATCATTCCCCTGCTGGAACAGGCCACCCCGGAACAGCGCTGGAACCTGATCAAGCAGGTCAACTAGGTCGGCGGCCCCGAAGGGGCCCGCACGCAAAATCCCTCGCTTTCAAACGGCCCAGCCGGGAAAATCACGTTTTCTGCCTGCCTCCGGTACGTCATGTCTGCCTCCCCTGCCCGTAGCGGTTACTTTTATGCCGCCGCCTGTGTACTTATCTGGTCCGGCTTTGTGCTGCTCAGCCGCGTGGCGGGCACATCGGCACTGAACGGGTTCGACCTCACCGCCCTGCGCTTTGGCACCGCATCGGTGTTGCTGCTGCCGGCCTGGCTGTTCTGGAAACGGGTACCGCTGCTCAACCGGCGCATGCTGGCACTGGTCGCCACCGGCGGCATTGGCTACTCCGTGGTGGTGTACAGCAGCTTTCGCTTTGCCCCGGCAGCGCACGGGGCGGTGCTGCTGTCCGGGGTACTGCCTTTCTTTGTGGCCGTGCTGGCGTGGCGCCTGCTGGATACCCCGCTCAGCCCCAACCTGAAAAAAGCACTGCTGCTGATTGCCCTGGGCGTCTCCGGGCTGGCCGTGCATAGTCTGGGCGACCTGGGCAGCAGCTGGCCGGGCGACCTGCTGATGATTGCCGCCTCGTTCCTGTGGGGCCTCTACACGGTACTGGTCAAGAAGTGGGGCTATTCCCCCTGGGAGACCACGCTCGGCGTAGCGCTGCTGTCTGCCCTGATCTATCTGCCGGTGTATGCCCTGCTGCTGCCGAAGGGCATTGCCCTGGTGCCGGTGTCTGCCCTGGTGACGCAGGCCTTCTATCAGGGTGTGCTGGTGGTGATTGTGGCGATGATGCTGTACATGCAGGCACTGGCCCGGCTGGGGCCCACCCAGCTGGGGGCGGCCATGGCCACGGTCCCGGCGGTGGCGGGGATAGGTGCCACCCTGGCA
>CAYGBB010000330.1:0-2741 GCA_964347985.1 uncultured Moraxellaceae bacterium | reverse complement strand
AGGTGTAACCGTCCGGCGTGGCTTTCGCCGTCGCGTCATTGGCGATCGTGCCGGTGGCCCCCGGACGGTTATCGATGACGATCGGCTGTCCCCAGCGCGCGCTCACCGCAGTGGCAACGATGCGGGCGAGCGCATCGGCCGCGCCGCCCGCGGCCCCCGGGATGATCCAGCGGACGGGCTTTTCAGGGTACGCCGCGTGCGCCGTCTGGAGCGCACCGGCAAAACACAGTGCCAGCAGGACGTTTTTACGTTGCATGGTCGAGATATTCAGTCGCATAAATCTTTCCTTTACGAATGGTGAGGGACAAGCCCCTCTTGTCTTGTTATCAGCCCTGAAGCCTTGGGCCTGTGCAGCAGGCCCTCACTGAGATGACCACGTGGTTTGCCGTGTTCATGCTTTTTGCTCGTCGATGTTCAACGTTGCCAGTTCCGCCAGCGTCACCGGCTTGAGCGGCGGCCGGATGCGATAAAAACCCACATCGGCGACCGTTCGGCCTTGCTCCTGGGCAAGGATGTGCGAGATGGTGTAACCGCATTGACGGCCTTGGCAGGGCCCCATCCCCGCACGGGTATATGCCTTAAGCTGGTTCGGACCGGGCTGACCTATGGCAGCGGCTTTTCGAATGTCGCCGGCGGTCAGTTCCTCGCACCGGCAGACGATGGTGTCGTCGGTTGGCGTGGCGATGCTTGCGCGCGGCGGGTACAGGGCGTCCAGCATGGGACGCAGCCGCAACAACTTCTTCAGTTTTTCGCGAAGGGGGGCCGCTTGCACCGACGCTGCCTCGCCCGACAGGCGGCCAGCGCGCTGAGCCACTCCAAGTGCCACCAGCTCCCCGCGTACACAGGCGGCATAGGCGCCGCCAATCCCAGCGCCGTCGCCTGCCACGTAAATGCCTGGCTTGTCGGTTTGCCCCCATTCGTCGAGAACCGGCGCCAGACACGCCTGCTGCGAGCTCCATTCGTGGTCACATCCGAGCGCCTGCGTCATGTGAATCGAAGGCACGACGCCTTCATGGGACAGAAGCAAGCTGGCCGGCACGCGCATGGTCTTGCCATTGGCCTGGATGTATTCAATCTCCTGTAGGCGATCCTGGCCCAGGGCACGGACAGCCGTGACGCCGCGCACGCGCTTGACTCCGGCGGCTTGGATTTCCCGCATCCAGGCCAACCCCTTGAGGAGGTCCTTGGAGCTGGCCATGGCCGCACCGATCCAGGGCAATGCACGGCGCCAGCCGCCTACGGGCGACGTATCCAACCACCCGGCGATCTTGCCGCCAGCTCGGACCAATTGAGCCATGTAAAGCAGAGGTAGCGGCCCGCTGCCCACGATCCAGACGGGCTCCGAGGGGATTTGTTTTGATGTCTTGAGCAGGATCTGGGCCGATCCGACGGTCATGACACCAGGCAAAGTCCAACCCGGGAATGGCGCGGGTCGCTCCTGCGCGCCCATGGACAAGATCACGTGGCCGGTGGCTACCGATTCCGCCTGACCCTTGCGGGTCATGTAGACCTTCCATCCGGACTCGACCTGCCAAACCCTGGTTTCAGGCTCATAGCTGGCACCACAGGATCGAAAGCGCGAAGCGAGATCAGCACCGGCAAGGTACTCCTCGCCCAACAGTGCGCCAGTTGTGGTCGGTGCCACGGCCTCCACCGCACGCCAGATCTGCCCGCCAGGCGCCGGCTGCTCGTCGACGACCAGAACGGACAGGCCATGAGCCCGCAGCCCAATCGCTGCGCTCATACCGGCCGGACCCGCACCTACTACTACCGCATCAAAGGATCTCATGACGCCACCTTCGGCCGGCCGAGTTGACGCTCAACGCACATGCCTTCGGCGACCGGGACCAGGCAGGTCTGAGTTGACGACGCACCGTCGACGATTGCCAGGCAGTCGAAGCACACGCCCATCATGCAAAACGGTGCACGCGAACTGCCGTGAACGGGCGTGTGGCGGCAGCTGGGGTTCGCCTGACGCATCATCACAGATGCCACCGTTTCACCGCGCTCGGCAGTGACTGACTTCCCATCAATGGTGAGCGTCAGCGGTGGTGTGCTGGGGGGGCTGATTTTTCGAAACATTGAATCGCTCGAGAGGAAAGGCATTGAGAGTCTGGAGATGACGGCCGCAGGCCAATGCCTGCGCGTAAGGGCCAGCGTGGAATGAAGCGAGCGTCACCCCTGAGTGACAGGTTGCGATCTCCGCGCCTGGGTACACCGGGGAGCTGGCATAGACGGGGTACCCATCCGGCGTCATCACTCGCAGGCAGGACCATTGGCGCACCAGCCGCGCTTTGCCCAGTTCCGGAAGGATGCGAAGTGCCTTTCGGGTCATCTTCACAGCTGCGGCGGAAGTGGTGCTCAAGTCATATCCCACGTCCTCCTGAGTCACGCCGATCATCACTGTGCCCTCGCCGGTTTGACGCAGCCCGCTTGCGGGCACAGGCAGGACAGGCGCCAGGCGCTCGGTCACGAGGATCTGTCCTCGCTCCGGATGCAAGGGGATGTCCAGTCCGATCATTCTCCCGAGCGCCACCGACCCAAGGCCGGCAGCGATCACGACACGTTCGGCATGGGCCGTTTGCTCACTTGTCTTCACCTCAAAGCCGCCGCCTGCCAAGGGCTTGATCGAGGTCACCGGGTGCCCGTTGCGCACCATGCCGCCTCGGCGCTGGAAGGCGGCTTGGAGCGCAGCCAGGAGTCGAAGCGGGTTCGCCTGACCGTCCTGCTCCCCCAGGCTC
>CAYGBB010000329.1:0-2743 GCA_964347985.1 uncultured Moraxellaceae bacterium | reverse complement strand
GCAACGATAGCAGCAGAAATAGCGATGTTCTTGATTTGCATGATGTCTCTCTCAGGTTGCGTGTTTGGCGACTATGCTAAATGCACCGTTTGTCTTCTGCGGCACTTCCATGCCTGCAAAAGGCTCAGATTACCTAGCATCCAACTAATCGGCGCGCAAATGTTAGCACCGAGATTGGGGGATTGCATCACTTTTGTTGGACAGTTTGCAAAATATTAAGGCCTAGAAAGACGATCAGGGTTGGCCTCTAATTATCTGGTCAAACAGGGGTTTTGGGGGCCGCCCGGGCAGGCCGGGAGCCCCTGCAAGGCTAACGGCTTTGTTCGGGATCGGCAAAGACGGCACCAGAGACACCCTTTTTGTACTGGCGAGCCCGGTAAAGGGCGGCATTGATGCTGATCAGGATCTGGTCCATGGCAATCGGACGGCTTGGAACAACCGACATGCCGATGTGGGCATAAGCACTCAGTTCTTTCTGCTTGGCCCAGGTATTGAAGCTCTGCTGCAGGTCAACGGCGATGGTTTCGGCATCCTTGGTGGTCGAGTCTGCCAGCAGGATGGCAAATTCGTTGCCGCCATAGTGCACGGCAATGTCGCTCGACCGCAGGCGCTGATCAAGAATGCTGGCGAACTGCTTGAGCAGGTACTGGTTCACGGCCTTGCCAGGCTTCTTGCCTTTGCGGGGAGTAACCTCGATATCGGCATACATGACCACCATGGGGGTCATGTTGCGCTGATGGTAGGGCAGCAGGTACTTGGCGGCCTCATAAAACGTCCAGCGATTGCCCAGACCTGTCAGCGAATCTGTTTCTGTAACGCGGGAGGAGCGCAAGCGCAGCTGCTCCAGATGCGAGGACATGATCAGGGTTGTCGCCGCAGTGGCAATAAACAGGATGGTCAGGCTGAAGAAGTAGGTGTCGAAAGGTTGTTCCAGCAGTTGCTGACGAATGATGATGACGGTCAGGAAGGCAACGAGCGTCGCTGCACACACCACAATAAATGACTGAAAGCGGTGGTGGCCGGCAGCCAGGATAAGGGCAGCGGCTGTCAGGATCAGGGTAGGGGGGACACCCGCCGGGTCATTCAGCAATGCCATAAGGGCGCCAACCACATCAATGACCGTAATGCCGTTAAGCAATAACGGGGTGGTCCGTTCGAAAATGGTCGACAGGCTCAGCAGGCTTTGTGCGGCGCAGTACACGATGACGCCAATCAGGAAAACAAGATAATTGGCCAGCGTCAGCTCACTGGGCACAAAGTAGGCGTAGGCCAGGGCCAGCAACGCCAGCAACAGACGCATTGCCAGCTGGGATTTGGCGAGGTGCGGCTCCAGGAACTGGTCGGGAGCAACGGGTGAAATATTGTCGGGCAGCGGGGCGCTCATTAACGTTCCGTGGTAGTTGCGGCTTCCTGATAACAGGAGTACAGCAGTGGATTGCGGGCCTCTGGGCCAGGAGACAGGTCTAGTGATACATCAATCCTAGCAACGGCCCGGTGAAATGAGAAGGCTGTTGATTGGGAAGGGGGTATGTATTACTGCAGGTCATTGCCGGACGGCCAGATGGCAAAGACAGGCGGAAGGGTACGTGCACCTGTCTGGCAGTGGTTTGTAGTAATGTTCAAGTCGGATATATGGAAAAAATAGCCGGCGCAGGGGAGCTGCGTTCACATAAAAAGGATTTGCTCATGGGAATGGAAGTGTCAAGGCGCTGGCGGTGCTTCCGCAGGATGGCCCGGTTCTACGGGTTGTTCCTGGTGCTTCTGTTTCTGTTGGTGCCCGGGGCACGAGGCGAAGCGGTATCCGTTTCTACCGATGTCGTTGCTCTGACATCCGGGAAAATAGCGTTGACGCCCCATCTGTACTGGTTTCGGGATGCAGGGGCGAAATACGAGGTCGGGGCAGTCAATCAGCATCCTGAATGGTTTCAGGCACCCAAAAGCTATCCCAACTGGGGCTATGACCCCGACGCGGCCTACTGGTTCCGGCTGACCCTGCACAATCCCGGTCCGACTGCGGACCAGCGTATCCTGCAGATTGGTCATCCTGTACTGGATCATGTCCACGTGTATGTGCCGGATGGCCGCGGTGGCTATCAGTACATGGTAACAGGCGATACCGAGCGCTGGAGTGATCGCCCCCTGCCGCTGCGCCAGTTGGCAATACCTTTTTCCGTTCCGGCGGGCTCAGACAGCGTCATCTATATCCGGGTGGTTACCTCCAGCAATATCCTCATCCCGGCACAGCTATATTCTCCGCCGGATTTTCTGGCAGATATCAGTCGCAGGCAGATGCTGGATGGCATCTTCTATGGTGCAGTGCTGTTGTTGCTGGCCTATAACCTCTTTCTCTTTTTTACCACGCGCGAGAAAGTCTATTTCTTCTATGTTCTGGCGCTGGTGCCAACGATTGGTTACCTGCTTTGTCTGGATGGCCTCTATTTTGCACTCTTCCCTCATGCCGGGTTTCTCAAGAATTATACGTTTGCAACGTTCATCGGCTTTTCCGTCATTTTTTACCTGCTTCTAAGTCTTCAATATCTGAACATCAGCAAGAGTAGTCTCTGGTATCGCGCGTCTGGCATCCTGATGCTGATTGAGCTGATAGTGGTTTTTTCCTTGCAGTTGCTGGGGCCTGCACTCGCCTCGGTAGTCATGATGGCGAGCGCTGCATTGGTGAGCGCCTATATTCTGATCATGTCCATAGCGGCGATCAGGAATGAAAAAGGTGTGGCGATATTCTTTT
>CAYGBB010000328.1:0-2750 GCA_964347985.1 uncultured Moraxellaceae bacterium | reverse complement strand
ATGCTTTGGACGTAGCCGAGGCTAGCTGCACGTCACGGGACTTCTAGGGCCACCCGTAAACTTCTACGCACCACCGGTATTGCATGAACGAATCCACAGGAGTTGATCATGCAAATCTGGAGACTCAAGAAAGTAATGGAACATACCGGGTTGTGCCGTACCGCCATCTACAACGGCGTCAAGGCCAAGACATTCCCGCAGCAGATCCCCTTGGGGGCACGGTCAGTGGGCTGGCTGGCATCAGAAATCGAGGCATGGGTGAAGGCCCATGCTGACCAGCGATGCTAGTCCAGTCTGCCGAGGAAGTCGCCCTGGCTAAAATGAGGGCGAGCGGTGCAAGGGGACGAGCCCAACTCCGCAAAAATCATCTGCGCGACACCCTTACCATTATCTGTGAGACACCACCAGGTACCAGTGCTTACCGGCGGCAGGCGCGCAGCTTCATGCCCGTCGAAATACGACTGGGTGATGATGTCCGTTCATTCGATCAGGTGCGCTGGTGCCCTGGACAGGAAGGAAACGGTTTCTTCCTCATCATGGGTTCATCAGGAGCAGGCAAGACGGAAACCCTGAAGCTGATTGGGCAGCAGATTCTGGAGCATGGCATTCCGGTGCTTGTCCTGGATTTTCATGGCGACGTCAAAGTGCCTTGGCTCCCGTCCGTGTTGATGTCATCCGGAACAGCAAGCTGGGTGGGAGTCAATCCAATGGAGTTGGACTCCCATCGGGCAGAGGAGGTGGGTCTGTATGATCAGCGGATGGCGCTGCTGGACCTCATCGAGAGGGCCATACCGGGCCTGGGGCATCATCAGCGAACCATTCTTGGTGAGGCCATCGACACTGCTTACCGGCAGGTTGGGATTCGAGAGGAGGATCCGGAGACGTGGTTGCATCAGCCTCCTACCTTTGCGCAGGTGCTAGCCATCCTCCGTCAGTGGGTTGTCGCGGAGGAATGGAAATCGCGAAGGCCCAGCATTCTGGGCTGCGTGGCGGCAGTGGAGACTGCCTTTGGGCATCCCTTGTTTAGCCGTGCCAGGCATTTACCCATGGAGGAGATTCTTGAGACTGGCGTGCGTCTGGACCTTAGCAGGGTGTCCGATGGTGTTCGGTACATGGTGGCAGATACGGTGTTGCGAAAGCTGTTCCGGATGCTGTCGCTACTGGGGCCGATCCCAGTGGAACCGGAGTCTGATCTGGAGCGGTTTCGTTTGTTCGTCATCATTGACGAGGCCAAGATCATGGCAGGATTGCCGCCCCGACCGAATGATGCGGGTCTCATGATCAATATCCTGGTCACGGAGGCGCGGAAGTTTGGTGTTGGGCTGATCCTGGCATCGCAGATGCAAGAGCACTTAGGGGCTGAAGTGCGGGCCAATACGTCGGCCTGGCTGGTACTGAGGCAAATTGATTGGCATCAGGTCCGGAAGAATGCCGCTGACATCGGCGTCGCGCCGGACGATCTTGCGCAATTGAAGGGAAAGGGTGATGGCTTCTTCAGGTCGCAGAACGGACAGCTGCTCCAACGGGTACAGGTGCGCCGCATGTAGGGCGCGCTTCCTGATCCAGGCGTCTCATGCCTCTTCGGACACTGGAGCGGATCTGCCGGAGTAGGGGGCGTTCCTGCTTTGGCTGGGACTGGCGCCCGTGATCTTGCGCACCAGCTTGCGTAGCGCAGTGGGATCTTGATAACCCACGGCCTCCGCCACCTGCTCGATCGTCATTCGGCTGTTCTCGAGCAAGGCTCGTGCGCGCCGGAAGCGCACACTCTGAATGAGTGAAGAGGTGCTTTTGCCGGTGGCCTTGCGAACGTGACGACCAAGGGTTCGATCGGATATGCAGAATTCTGCAGCCAATGTTTCCACAGAAGGCACATCAGGAAGTGACTCGTCGATACGGCGGGTCAGACGGCTTACCAACTCATCACCGCTGGCCAGAACCTCTGGCACGATGAAGGGGGCCTGTTGGGCCACCCGGCCATCAATCAGCAACAACCGCGACACGGCGGTCACGAGTTCACTGCCAAAGCGCTCGCGCAGCAGATGAATCATGAGGTCGGTCTGTGCAAAGGCCGCCCCGGACGTTATTACTTGCCCGTCGGCACAGACCATGCGGTCTGTGTCGACGCGGCAGGCGGGTTCCATCTCCTGCAGTAATGGTCCAAGCCACCATGTAGTGGTCACAGCCTTGCCCTTGAGCAGGTCGGCGGCATGCAGCAGGAAGACGGCGGAGCAAGCGGCGGCGATGCGGCCGCCACCTTCAATATGGCGTCTGACTCGCCGTGCCATCTCAAGGATGTCCGGGTCCTTCAGTCGATTATGAACATCGTCCGCTGTGTTGAGTCCCAGCCCGGCGGTGATCCAGACGGAACGGTCGTTTCGCTCTCGCAGAGGCAGGCGCGTTGTGGCGATGCTGAAGCCGCCCTGCAGCGGCACTACACCACCCTCCAGGGAGCATATGCGCCAACGGGGGCGGGAGACGCCGACTCTTGCAGAAACGGCTTCGGCAGTCATCAGTACATCACGGCTCACCGAAACGCCAGTGGGAAACTGCCCGGGAAGGACGAGGATGGTGAAGTCATGCATTGTCGGAAAAGTCCCTTAAGCTGTCGAATCAGACACTCTGATCATGACGTGGGCAATGCTGTAATGGCAAGCATCCGCAACGGAGTCGCCTGCCATGCAGCTTTACTACACGCCTCATTCGCACTTCTCCCGCAAGGTCCGGATTCTGCTGGAGGGATTGGGTGTTCC
>CAYGBB010000327.1:0-2766 GCA_964347985.1 uncultured Moraxellaceae bacterium | reverse complement strand
TGCATCAGGTGAACCTGGAGTATCTGTTCCGCGGCGTACAGCAAAAAGACGGGGTGTGCTATCCGGACACACTGGTCGGCACTGACTCACACACCACCATGATCAATGGCGTGGGTGTGGTGGGCTGGGGCGTGGGCGGCATCGAGGCCGAAGCCGGCATGCTGGGACAGCCGGTCTATTTTCTCACACCGGATGTGGTGGGTGTGGAGTTGCGCGGAAAACTGAATGAGGGTGTCACCGCCACCGACCTTGTTCTCACTGTCACTGAAATGCTGCGCGCCGAGAAAGTCGTCGGAAAATTTGTGGAGTTTTTTGGTGAAGGCACCCGCCATCTTACCGTCACTGATCGCGCCACCATCGCCAATATGGCACCGGAATATGGGGCCACCATGGGATTTTTCCCGGTTGACGAAGCCACGGTTTCGTACATGAAAGGCACCGGCCGCACCAATGAAGAAATTGATGCCTTTGAATCGTATTTCCGTGCGCAAAACCTGTTTGGCGTTCCTGATGCAGGCGACATTGATTACACCCGATCGCTGATACTGGAGCTAGACAGCATTGTGCCCTCGCTCGCCGGTCCGAAACGTCCGCAGGACCGCATTGAGCTGCCCAACATGAAGCGCAGCTTCGATACCCTGTTCAGTCGCGCGGCCACGGATAACGGCTTCAACAAGAAGGCAGAAGACCTGCACGTGCGCTACAACACCCTGCGCAAGTTGCCGCCCGCCGTCGGCCTGCTGCCCATCAAACCCAGAAAACGCCCGCTCATGCGCGATGAAGTGGAGATGCTGGACAACCACCTGGAAGTCTCAACGCACGAGTCTCATGCCTCGGGCACCATTGATATTGGCCATGGCGATGTACTGATTGCCGCCATTACGTCCTGCACCAACACCTCCAACCCCAGCGTGCTGCTGGCCGCCGGCCTGCTCGCAAAAAAGGCAGTGGAAAAAGGCCTGCATGTGCACCCGCGCGTGAAAACCTCGTTTGGCCCCGGCTCGCGCGTGGTGCCGGAATACCTGAGCGCCACCGGCCTGCTGCCTTACCTGGAACATCTGGGCTTCAACATTGCCGGCTTCGGCTGTACTACCTGCATCGGCAATGCCGGTGATCTGGCCAGCGAATTCAACGATGCCATCATCGACAACGACATCATTGCCGCGGCAGTGCTTTCCGGAAACCGCAACTTCGAGGCACGCATCCACCCCAACATTCGCGCCAATTTCCTGGCCTCACCGCCTCTGGTTGTTGCATTTGCGCTGGCCGGCTCGGTCAACATCGACATGACGGTTGACCCCATCGGCATTGGCAGCGATGGCAAGCCGGTATTCCTGCGCGATGTGTGGCCCACCAATGCCGAAATCGAAGCACTACTGGGTGCGGCCCTTGATCCGGCCACCTTCCGCGAAAAATACGCCGACTTCACCAAAGACAATGACCTCTGGAACGACATCCCGAGTGCTGCCGGCAATGTCTATGCGTGGCCAAAATCCACCTATATCGCACGCCCCCCGTTCTTTGACGGCTTCACGGCGCAACCTCAACCCGTGAAACCGATTAGCGGTGCGCGCGTGCTGTTATTGCTCGGCGACTCGGTGACCACCGACCATATTTCCCCGGCCGGTTCCTTCCGCCCCGCCACCCCCGCAGGCAAATACCTGACCGAGCATGGTGTTGCGCCGGCCGATTTCAACACCTACGGTTCACGCCGTGGCAATCACGACATCATGATTCGCGGCACCTTTGCCAACGTGCGGGTGAAAAACCAGATGCTGCCCCTGAAGGAAGACGGCTCGCGCACTGAAGGCGGCTTCACCCTGCTCGATGGCAAGCAGGTGTCGGTGTATGAGGCCGCGATGGAATACATCCAGCGCGGCATACCCACGGTGGTGTTTGCCGGCGAGGAATATGGCACCGGGTCCAGCCGTGACTGGGCCGCCAAAGGCACCCAACTGCTCGGCATCAAGGCCGTGATTGCCAGGTCGTTTGAACGCATTCACCGCTCCAACCTGGTGGGCATGGGCGTGCTGCCCCTGCAGTTCAGGAGTGGCGAGTCGCTGGAAAGCCTGGGGTTGATCGGTGATGAACGCATCGACATTCTGGGCGTTGATGGCGAACTGAAGCCGCAACAGGACCTGACACTGGTGATCACGGCTCCCGATGGCGGCAGAAAGGAAATCACCGTGCTGTCGCGCATTGATACGCCGATCGAAGTGGACTACTACCAGCACGGCGGCATTTTGCCGTTTGTACTGCGACAGATTCTGGGGCTGTAACCCCCTCTTGATCCGCTCGCGCAAACATTATAATTTGATTATCATGTTTGCGCGAAAGGGGGAATGCCATCCATGGAAAACAAAACTGCGCGCCTGACGGTACTGATTGACCCGGTAAAAAAACAGGCCTTCGAGGAACTGTGTGCGGCACAGGACATCACGCCCTCACAGGTCGTGCGTCAATTGATCCGTGACTACATGGAAAAACATGACGTTTCCTACAGCACCCGCAGCCCGCTGGGAAAAAAATCCCCGGCAAATCCCGCCGCAAAATAGCTATCGCCTTGTTCCCGCAGATTCCCGGCCACGCGTGCATTGCACACGCGTCGCGACTGCACTTTCAGTCCCGCCCGGATTTCCAGTGCCGTGAATTGGCCACTATCTGATCCAGAAACCGTGGGAAATTCATTCCCGTCTCGCTCCGCAAGGCGGTTGCCCTGGCCTTCATCACCACGCCCTCCGGCAAACGCTCACGCTTCACGCCACA
>CAYGBB010000326.1:0-2772 GCA_964347985.1 uncultured Moraxellaceae bacterium | reverse complement strand
TCCCGGGCAACGCACCGGCTGGCCGTGGCGCAGATAATACGCTGCATTCTCGGATAGCTCCACGCGGGGCCAGCTCGCCAGCCCTGCCCAGGGCGGCAACAACAACTTGTCGATGGCCTCGTGACCGCCCTCGGCCAGCGCCGCCTCCACCTGCTCCAGCGTCACCATGACAGGCTGCTCGAACGGGCCCAGCGACAGGCGGCGCAGCATGACCACATGGGCGCCACAGCCCAGCACCTTGCCGATGTCCTCGGCCAGGGACCGGATGTAGGTCCCTTTGCTGACATGCGCTTCCAGCGTCCACTCATTTCCCTCCACACCCAGCAGGGCGAGACGGTAAACCGTGATATGACGAGCCGGACGCTCGATCTCGATGCCTTTGCGGGCTAGCTCATAGAGCGGACGCCCATCCTTTTTCAGGGCCGAAAACATCGACGGCACCTGATCAATCTCGCCACGAAACCGTTCCAGGACCGCCTCGATGGCGGCGGCATCCAGCATCGGTACCGGTGCCTCGCTGATGATGTCGCCTTCAGAGTCGCCGGTTGTGGTTGCCACGCCGAGACGGATGCGGGTGACATAGACCTTGTCCGCATCAAGCAGGTATTGGGTGAACTTCGAGGCCTCGCCCAGGCACACCGGCAGCAGCCCGGTTGCCAGGGGGTCCAGACTGCCGGTGTGCCCGGCCTTGTCTGCCTGATAGAAATGCCGAATGCGCATCAGCGCCTGGTTCGACGTAATGCCTTGCGGCTTGTCCAGCAACAGCACCCCGTCAATCGGGCGGCGCGGGCGACGCGGCTTACTCATGAATACTCAGGCGTCCGGCTCGTCATCACGGGCACTGGCGCGCTCGCGGTCTTCATTGACGGCGGTAGTGATCAGCGCCGCCATGCGATTGCCGCGCGCGGTCACTTCATCAAAATGGAAACGGATACGCGGTGTAATGCGCGTCTTCAGGCCACGCCCCAGTTCGCCACGCAGAAAGCCGGCAGCGGCATTCAACACCTCCAGACTTTCATCCGGCTTCTCGTCCAGCGTCGCGCCGAGCACGGTGACATAGACATCGGCATAGCCCATGTCCGGACTCACCTTGACGCCCGAGATGGTAACCATCCCGAGGCGCGGGTCTTTCAGTTCCTGCCGGATCATCACAGAAAGATCACGCTGGATCTGATCGGCAAGGCGTTGCGTACGCTGACTCATGAAACCTCTGTATTACTCAATTCACTATCCAGTGACGCCGGGAGACCATTACCGGCCGGGCGTGATCAATGACCTGATGCAAGACGGCCCGACCTCAAAAAAGCGTAGTTTACTTGTGGTAAATGCGCATTCCTGAGGCCGGGCCAACGCCACGGCAGGTCGTTCAGCGCAGCCGGTTAAAGGCTGCGCTTGATGATCGCGACGTCATAGACTTCGATCTTGTCGCCGACACGGATGTCGTTGTAGCCCTTCACCGCAAGGCCGCACTCCACGCCGTTGCGCACTTCCTGGACATCGTCCTTGAAGCGGCGCAGGGATTCGAGCTCGCCCTGGAAGACCACGACATCATCACGCAGCACGCGAATCGGTTTGCTGCGGTACAGGGTACCTTCGATACCCATACAGCCTGCCGCCGCGCCGAACTTGGAGGAACGGAACACTTCGCGGACCAGCGCCACACCGAGAATCGTTTCGCGATGCTCCGGTGCCAGCATGCCACTCATGGCGGCCTTCACGTCGTCCAGCAATTCATAAATGATGCTGTAGTAACGCAGATCAATCCCGTCCGCCTGGCACTTGGCACGTGCAGCACTGTCGGCGCGCACATTGAAGCCCAGAATCACGGCACCCGTCGATTCGGCAAGCGTCACATCCGACTCGGTAATGGCACCCACACCGGAGCCGACAATGGCCACACGGACTTCATCCGTTGCCATGGCATTCAGGGACTGTGTCAGGGCTTCCAGTGAACCGCGCACATCGGTCTTCAGCACGATATTGACGGAAGAGGCTTCCTTCTTGCCCATGTTGGCAAACAGGTTTTCCAGCTTCATGCCCTGCTGACGATCCAGACGAGCCTGACGCTGCTTGGCGGCCCGGAAATCAGCCACTTCACGCGCCTTGCGTTCGTCATCCACGACGAGGAACTCATCACCGGCATCCGGCGCCTCGGGCAGACCCAGAATCTCGACCGGAATGGACGGACCCGCCACCTTGATCGGCTTGCCGTTTTCATCGTTCATGGCACGAACGCGGCCGTAATGCGTACCTGCCAGCACCAGATCACCGGTCTTGAGCGTACCGCGCTGTATCAGCAAGGTGGCCACGGCGCCGCGACCCTTGTCGATACGTGCTTCGATAACCACGCCCTGAGCCTGGCCATCCACTACTGCAGTCAGTTCCAGCAATTCAGCCTGTGTCAGAATGGCCTCAAGCAGCGCATCCACACCGTCACCGGTATGGGCCGACACCTTGCAGACCTGGGTATCACCACCCCATTCCTCAGGCACGATTTCCTTGACGGTCAGTTCATTCAGCACGCGGTCCGGATCAGCACCGGGCTTGTCCATCTTGTTGATGGCAATAATGATCGGCACACCGGCAGCACGGGCATGGTCGATGGCTTCAGCCGTCTGCGGCATGACACCGTCATCCGCCGCCACCACAATCACCACGATATCGGTTGCATTGGCACCACGGGCACGCATCGCACTGAACGCGGCATGGCCAGGGGTATCAAGGAACGTGATCATGCCGCGTTCAGTGCGATGCGTGCCCGTGGTGCCAATG
>CAYGBB010000325.1:0-2782 GCA_964347985.1 uncultured Moraxellaceae bacterium | reverse complement strand
AGGTACACGGCCTGGTGCTTCTTGATGGCCTCAATGGCAACCGGACCACGCTCGGACTTGCCGATCATGCCCAGCAGGCCGGTCTTTTCCAGTACCACCTCGGTGAACTTGTCCATACGGGTGGCCGTAGTCGGGCCGGCAGGCCCCACCACTTCATCACGCACCGGATCAACCGGGCCCACGTAGTAAATGAACTTGCCCTTCAGGTCGACGGGCAGGGATTCACCACGGGCAAACATTTCCGTC
Organism: uncultured Moraxellaceae bacterium; assembly: GCA_964347985.1. Lineage (GTDB taxonomy): Bacteria > Pseudomonadota > Gammaproteobacteria > Pseudomonadales > Moraxellaceae > UBA2031. The sequence continues at coordinate 2,536 of CAYGBB010000325.1, read as the reverse complement.
ATGCGCTTGTGTGCGGCATCTCGGCCCGTATACATGGTGCCGGACAACAACAGGGTTTCGCCCGTCTTCCAGCTGTTGATCTCTTCCTGGGTGATGGTGTCGAGATTCACGCGGCGCGACTTGCTCGAATCAAAGGTGATTTTCGGCCAGTCTTCCAGCTTTGGTACTTCCAGCTCGGCAGGGCCGGTGCCATCCAGCTCGAAATGCACATGACGCGTGGCAGCACAGTTGGGAATCATGGCGACCGGCAGCGACGCAGCATGCGTCGGATAATCCAGAATCTTGATGTCGACAACGGTAGTCAGACCACCCAGACCCTGGGCGCCGATACCGAGTGCATTCACCTTCTCATAGAGTTCGACACGCAGCTCTTCAATGCGGTTCTGCGGACCACGGGCCAGCAGCTCGTGCATGTCGACCGGGTCCATCAGGGACTCCTTGGCCAGCAGTGCCGCTTTTTCCGCCGTACCACCGATCCCGATACCAAGCATGCCGGGCGGGCACCAGCCGGCGCCCATGGTCGGCACGGTCTTCAATACCCAGTCCACGATGGAATCGGACGGGTTGAGCATGACCATCTTGGACTTGTTTTCGGAACCACCACCCTTGGCCGCAACAGTGATATCAACCTTGTCACCCGGGACGATGCTGTAGTGGATGACCGCAGGAGTGTTGTCTTTGGTGTTCTGGCGCTTGCCGGCCGGGTCACGCAGGATGGAGGCGCGCAGTACATTGTCCGGATTCAGGTAGGCGCGACGCACGCCTTCGTTGATGGCGTCATCCAGGCTCATGCCACCCAGATCCCAGCGCACCTCCATGCCCACCTTCACGAACACGGTCACGATGCCGGTGTCCTGGCAGATCGGGCGGTGCCCCTCGGCGCACATACGCGAATTGATGAGGATCTGGGCCATGGCGTCCTTGGCAGCCTGGCTCTCCTCCCGCTCATAAGCCGCATTGATGGCCTGAATGAAGTCTACGGGGTGGTAATAGGAGATGTACTGGAGGGCGTCGGCAACGCTCTGGATAAGGTCGTCCTGCTTGATGACGGTCATGGGGTCTCCGGGCGGGTCGCGGTAAGCGGGCTGGCAAGAGCGGGCAGGACATTGTGTGCCCTGCCCGCTGAGGCCGCCGATTATACCCAAGCCGGCTCCGGATATCCGCCCCGGGAAGACAGGGAAATCAGGCAGAACTGACAGGATGCTGCCGTATCCAGTCCAGGATCATGGCATTGACCTCCAGCGGCGCCTCGCGGTGCAGGAAGTGTCCGGCCTCGGCAATACGACGAACCTCCAGCCCCTTCTCGAAGTCCTGCTCACGCATGAGGCTGTCATACAGGCGACTGTCCATGCAGCCATCCTTCTCCCCCGTTATTGCCAGTGTCGGGACGCTGACGCGACTGGTCAGCAGCCGCCAGGATTGCTGGGTGGACAGGGAGAGCGGCTGCAGCAGGCAGCGGTAATACTGGGTGGCAGCATGAACAACTCCTGCGCCCCGGAAGGTCGATTTTACCTGCTCGATCTCGTCCGGCGAATAGTGCCAGCCCGGTGACCAGCGCTGCCACAGGGTTTCAACAAATGCATAGTCCTCCCGCTCGACAATGAGCTCGGACATTTTCGGAAACTGCATCAGCAGGATGTAGGCGGACTTCACCAGTTGGGCCGGCACGCCCGCCACACCCTGCAAACCACGACGCAAATGCGGGATGGCCAGCGTTGTCAGCGACGCAAACTTCTTCGGCTGCAATGCCGCCGCCACATAGCTCGTCAGTGCACCCCAGTCATGCCCCACCAGATGGCACTGCCTGGCATTCAGGTGATGCATCCAGGCAAACACATCCGCGGCCAGATGAATCAGGTGATAGAGATCACGGGGCGAACACGATGAGGTCTCATAGCCGCGCATCATGGGGGCAACAACGCGATATCCCTGAGCCGCTATTGCCTCCATCTGGTCATCGAAGGAATGAAAGTCGTCGGGAAAGCCATGCAACATCAGCACCAGCGGACCACTGCCCATTGCTCGTGCTGAAAACGTAAGTCCCTCATGCTCAAGGCTGAGCAACTCGACAGTACTCATGTAGCAGTCACTCCTGAAGGTTCAACCTTGTCGTCCGCCAGAATGCTGGCCAGCGACTGATGCAACTCGATATCGATAGCGGCATTCACACGCATCAAGGCCGGTTTCAGTACTTTCACCCAGTGATCCCCGGCATGCAGCCGTTCCAGATCGGCCGGCTGGGGCAATGCCCATGGCAGCGCCCTGTAAAAACTGGAGAAGCTGATTTGATCGAGATTACGAGCCAGAACATAAGCACCATCATCTGTCCTCTGGATCAGATGCTCGCGCTGCAGAATATCGGCAAACTGGAACCATAGCTCCTCTTCCTGCCACTGAAGAATGCTCATCGCATCTATATCAGAAACACTGCCGCCATGTTGCTGCTTGCGCCAGAACAGCTGCAATACATCCAGCAATGCAAGTACCGGGTGCCGGGCAAGGAGTCCCGTTCGCCGGAATACAGACAGCGCACGGG
>CAYGBB010000324.1:0-2791 GCA_964347985.1 uncultured Moraxellaceae bacterium | reverse complement strand
CTCCTGAACAATCTTTGTTTTTATTGAAGCCTGTCCGTCGTTTGTTTTTGTGTGACGGCAGGCCCGGTTTTTCTGGGCAATTTAGACGCGCAACGATAGCACCTAGCCGGAAAACAGAAAAGCCGCCCGAAGGCGGCTTTTCTGGAGTTTTCTGTCATTCGGGGCCTTTTTTTGTAGGCCACGTGTGACCGGCCTCAGGCCTGGGCAGACTCAGCCGCCAGTTCTTTCATGGACAGCTTGATACGGCCGCGCTGATCCACATCCATCACCTTGACCTTAACAACCTGGCCTTCCTTCAGGTAGTCGGACACATTTTCCACACGCTCGTTGGCGATCTGGGAGATGTGCACGAGACCGTCGGTCCCCGGCATGATGGTCACAAAGGCACCGAAATCGACGATACGGGCAACCGTACCTTCGTAGATGGTACCGACTTCCACTTCTGCCGTGATGGCCTGCACCTTGGCCAGGGCTGCCTGGGTGGCACCCTTGGTTTCGCCATAGATGCGCACCAGACCGGTGTCGTCGATGTCGATGGTGGCCTTGGTTTCTTCGCAGATGGAACGGATCATGGAGCCGCCCTTGCCGATCACATCACGGATCTTCTCCGGGTTGATGTTGATGGTGGCGTAGGTCGGCGCATTGCCGTTCACTTCCGGACGCGAGACCGCCAGCACTTCGTTCATGGCCTTGAGGATGTGCAGACGACCCTCACGCGCCTGATTGAGCGCAGTCTCCATGATTTCTTCGTTGATGCCTTCGATCTTGATGTCCATCTGCAGTGCGGTCACGCCATGAGCGGTACCCGCCACCTTGAAGTCCATGTCGCCGAGGTGATCTTCGTCGCCGAGGATGTCGGAGAGCACGGCAAAGCGCTCGCCTTCCTTGACCAGACCCATGGCAATACCGGCCACCGGCGCCTTGACCGGCACACCCGCATCCATCAGCGCCAGCGAGGCGCCACAGATAGAGGCCATGGAAGAAGAACCATTGGACTCGGTGATGTCGGATACCACGCGGATGGCATACGGGAACTTTTCCGGAGCCGGCAGCATGGGCTGCACGCCACGACGGGCCAGACGGCCATGGCCGATTTCACGACGCTTCGGACCGGACTCGCGACCGGTTTCACCGACCGAGTAGGACGGGAAGTTGTAATGCAGCATGAAGTGGTCGGTACGGGTACCTTCCAGCGCATCAATCATCATGGCATCGCGTGAGCCGCCCAGAGTGGCGGTAACAATGGCCTGGGTTTCGCCACGGGTGAACAGGGCAGAGCCATGCACCTTTGGCAGCACGCCGACTTCAATGGCGATCTGGCGCACGGTCTTGGTGTCACGACCATCGATACGCGGCTTGCCGGACAGGATGTTGTCGCGCACGGTACGGTACTTGAGGTCTTCGAACAGCGTCTCGACTTCATCCGTGTCCACTTCGCTGTCATCCGGTGCGAACTGGGCCAGTGCGGCTTTCTTGAGTTCGCCAAGACGGGTGTAACGATCCTGCTTTTCGCGAATCGTGTACGCTTCGGAGATCTGGCCTTCGAAGGCGGCCTTCAGCGACGCCTTGAGATCGGCATTCTGCACCGGTGCCTGCCAGTCCCACGGAGTCACGCCCACTTCAGCGGCAAATTCCTTGATGGCACGAATGGCAACCTGCATTTCGTCATGACCGAACAGCACGGCGCCCAGCATTTCGTCTTCACTGAGTTCCTTGGCTTCGGATTCCACCATCAGCACAGCCTTTTCCGTACCGGCAACCACCAGGTCCAGATCAGACGTTTTCAACTGCTCATAGGTCGGGTTAACGATGTATTCGCTGTTGATGTACGCAACACGGGCACCGGCGATCGGGCCGTTGAAGGGCAGACCGGAAATGGACAGGGCGGCGGAGGCACCAAGGATGGCCGCAATATCCGGATCGCTCAGCTTGTCGGAAGACACCACGGTGGCGGTGATCTGCACTTCGTTGATGAAACCTTCGGGGAAGAGCGGACGAATCGGGCGGTCGATCAGACGCGAGGTCAGCGTTTCCTTCTCGGTCGGGCGACCTTCACGCTTGAAGTAGCCGCCGGGGATACGGCCGGCAGCATAGGTCTTTTCCTGATAGTTCACGGTCATCGGGAAGAAGTCCTGGCCCTGCTTGACCTTCTTGTTGCCAACAACAGCCACCAGCACGGTCACGCCACCCATGGTCACCAGCACCGAGGATGCCTGGCGGGCGATACGACCGGTTTCCAGCACAACCGTCTGCTGACCGAACTGGAATTCCTTGCGAACGATATTGAACATGTTTCGGGTTCCTCTTTGTTTCAGACTGGCCCCGGCACTGACCGGAACCGTTTTTGCCGTCGGAGGCCCCTAACAAGTCAGCTGCCCTGCAGCGGAGTTGTTAGAAGCCTCTCCAATGGCGACTCTTTTTTACATCAACACATTTTTACATCAGCACAAAAGAACCGGGGAGCGCGAACGCTCCCCGGCTTGCACACTCAGCGACGCAGACCCAGGGTCTGGATCAGCGCAACGTAGCGGGCGCTGTCCTTGCGGTTCAGGTAGTCCAGCAGCTTGCGGCGCTGGTTCACCATGCGGATCAGGCCACGACGGGAGTGATGGTCATGCTTGTGAGCCTTGAAGTGGGACTGCAGATCATCGATCTGAGCCGACAGCAGGGCCACCTGCACTTCCGGAGATCCCGTATCACCCTGAGCGCGGGCAAACTTGGCAACGATATCTGCCTTGTCTTGAACTGTTAAAGACATGTTAGTACTCCACAATGAGATGCCATTAAAAAA
>CAYGBB010000323.1:0-2794 GCA_964347985.1 uncultured Moraxellaceae bacterium | reverse complement strand
GTGACAGCCGGTTGATCCTGCTTGACCAGCGGTCAGTTGCCGGGTTGCAGGTCGACCTGCGGCTTTTTAGACTCAGAGCATGGACACTCCCTGCTCATCCCTGCCTCTAAAGCACCCATTCCCAGGCATCGCTGCACGGTCAGGACAGGCCGGCTTTTCGCTCGTGGAAGTGCTGATCGCTTTAGTCATTCTCAGTTTCGGCCTGCTTGGAGCGGTAGGCATGCAGGTGACTGCCTTGCAAGCCAGCAAGGAAGCACGCAATCAGGCCACCGCCACTACCTTCGCCCGTGAGTTGGCAGAACGAATGCGCGGCAATCACAGCGTTGCCATCAAGACTACTGCCGCCGATAACCCCTACCTCCTGAACGTCACACTCGCACCGGACGCCACCATTGCCACCCCTGCCGTGAACTGCTTCACTGGCAGTTGCGCTGTCGCAAAGGATGCAGCCACCTGGGATGCAGCCGAATGGCAAGGCCGCGTCAGGGATGCGCTGCCTTCGCCTCGGGTAAAGGTGTGCTATGACGAGACCCCCTTCGACGCATCAGGCAAACCGCGCTGGGACTGCACCAATACCGGGGATGTCGCAGTTCTCAAGATGAGTTGGACACGCAAGAACACGGCAGGAACCCTTGAGTTCAGCAGCAGCGCTGTTCCCACGGTCGTGGTGCCACTGACGGCAGGAAGCGCAGAATGAAAACGAATAAGATTCGCGCCGGCTCCAGCCAGCGCGGCCTGACCCTGATCGAGCTGCTTGTTGCGCTGCTCACCGGACTGCTGGTCGTTTTGCTCGCAACAGCCTCTCTGCTGGTCGGGCAGCAAGGCTTCCGCAGCGTTGACACAACCACCGAGGTTCGAGATCGTGAACGATTCGCGGTGGAGCTGATCACTCGCCTTGTCCTGCAAGCCGGCTATCAGGACCTGGGCTCAACCACGACGTCTGTCCGCGCTACAGCACAGGCCCAAGGTCTGGACCCAGAGCCTGACATCTATGGCTGGAACAATGCTGTCTTCAAACAACCAGCCAGTCTGGTGCTGAGTTCAACCACTGACATCGCTCATGGCAATCGACCAAGCAACTGCTCTGTCAGCGACACCTCCTGCCTGAACGGCAGCGATGTGCTGGTGATCAGGTTTCAGGGGGTGAACTCTGCCACAAACGCCGCGGAGTCTGACGACACGATGATCAACTGCATGGGACAAGGCGAGAAAGCACCCGCCAGTGGTGACCTCAACAACCGGGCACTCAGCATGCTTCACGTCACACGGAGCAGCACCGGGGAACCTGCCTTGTCCTGCTCCTACTACAACTTTCAAACTGGCAACTGGGCCGGACCGACCCCCATGATCGAAGGCGTCGAATCCTTCCAGCTGCTCTACGGAACGGACAATGTTACCCCTGGTGTAGCCCCGGGCGCAGCCGGTGACACCATCGCCGATCGCTGGCTTCGTGCGGACCAACTCAGTGTGCCCGGCAACGTTGCCGCCACCCGTGAAAACTGGCGCCGTGTCCGTGCGGTCCGGGTCGGGCTTGTCATCCGCGGAGCCGCCGGTTCCGCGCCCCAGTCGAGCGCCACCACGACTGCCGCGCTCGGCACGCTGTACGTCAGCTCGAGCGACACGGGTAGCAGCCTGAGTGTTCCTGCCGACGACCGCCTGCGTGCCCAAACCGCATTCACGGTGCACCTGCGCAACGACCTCACACTCCGATGAACAAGCTCAACACACCACTGAACGCGCCACTGACTGTGTACCTGACACAGCAGCAGCGGGGATTTTCCCTTATCACCACCTTGATCATGGTAATCGTGGTGACGATACTCGGTATCAGCGCCAGCCAGATCGTACTGATGTCCGAGAAAGCAACGCGCTTTGACCGAGATTCGCAAATTGCCTTCCAGGCCGCTGAAGCCGCACTCCTGGACGCTGAATTCGATATCCGAGGGCCCAACACCTCCGCCAACCAACGGTTGTCTCGCTTCAGTGCCTCCGCCGCTGTCGGGTTTGTCGATGGCTGTGGCACAGGCACCACCAGAGGTCTGTGCGTCCCCGCGCCTGAAGGCCAGAAGCCCGTCTGGTACAGCGTTGATTTCACTGACAGTTCTGCGAGCACGAAAACAGCGGGTTTCGGGGATTTCACGGGGCGCACCTTCGCCACTGGCAGCACAGGCATTCGTCCTGAAATGCCTCCGCGTTACATCATTGAGGTGATTCCAGACACCGCGGGGGGCAGCAACGCGAGCTCCCCAAAAAACCTGTTCCGTGTGACAGCCATCGGTTTTGGTCCCCGGAAGGAAACGCAGGCTGTCCTGCAGATGATCTTTAGAAAAGAGTGAAGACGCTGAACCCCTCTATCCCCTCACTTCGCGTAATCGGCAAGAAAACTCTCAAGCCATGGGCTTGGCGCCTGGGCATCGTGGCCGGCCTATCGGCACTCACAGTCAGCGTGGTGATCAGCCAGACCACCCTGCCGCCGGAAGTGTTCCTGCCCGCCGAGCCTTTGTACATGAACGGCGCCAAAACCAAGGGCAACCTCACGCTGGCCTTGTCAGTGGAGTTCCCGACCGTTGGCCAGACCTATCGCGACACCTTCGACCAGGCCAAGGAATATGTCGGCTATTTCGATCCGAAAAGCTGTTATGGCCACGTGCCGGGCAGCGGTACCAATGGCGCTTATTTCGACTGGACTGGCGCACCCAATGCCAGCGGCAGCTGCGGCGGCGGCGGCTTCAACGGCAATTTTCTGAACTGGGCCACCTCATCGGCCATCGACATCATGCGCTACGGTCTCACC
>CAYGBB010000322.1:0-2806 GCA_964347985.1 uncultured Moraxellaceae bacterium | reverse complement strand
GCGCCAGACGTTCGCGCGCCAGTGCTTCGTCGTCACAGATCAGCACTTTCATGTCGGACTCCTTGCCTCTTTTTCTTCTATCGGAGCATCCACCGGCAGTACACCCACCTGCAAGGGATAGGAAAGATATGTGGTGTGAATGGTTTCGTCTGCATGCGTGGTCAGCTTGGCACTGCTGCCATAGTGGGCCTGCAGGCGCTGACGGATGTTGTCGACCGCCATGCGGTTGCCCCGTGAATGCGGCAAGGGTGGCGCCACCGGATTGGTGATCACGATGCGCAACTCCTGACCATCGTAGTCAATCGCCACCCTGACTTCACTGGGCTCAAAGCGCGGCTCCACGCCATGATAGATGGCGTTTTCCATCAACGGCTGCAGGGTGAGCGCCGGAATGCGCAGGCCCTGCGGCAGTTTGCCAAACTTCCACTCCACCTGCAGGCGATCGCCCAGACGCAGCTTTTCGATATTGATGTAATGCTGGCAGAGCATCAGCTCCTCATCCAGCGTCACCTCCCCCTCCGCCTTCAGGCTCGCCCGGAACAGCTCGGAGAGATCCTCCACCGCGGTCTCGGCCTTGTCCGGATCGACATGGATCAGGCTGGCAATGATGTTCATGGAATTGAACAGGAAGTGCGGGCGGATACGTGACTGCAGCGCCTGCAGCCGTGCCGTCAGTTCCGTACTCTGCTTGCCGCGCAACTGCTCCTGCAGGTAGAAGTAGCGCAACATCAGGCCAGCGATGATGGCGCCGATCAGGACATTGCGCACCACATCCTGGGGGCCAGGCTGCATGAAGAGCATGTCGAGCCGTGCCAGCTGCATGACCGGCGTCGCCAGCAGGCTGAAAAACGCCACCACCACCAGTATCAGCCCGAACGAGATCGCGGCGGCCATCTCCCGGGACAGCAGGATAAGCCGGGGCCGCAGCTTGCAGAGCAGCGCTGCCGAGACCAGCGTGATCCACTGCACCAGGAAAGAAGTCAGGATGAGCTCGTCCCAGGGAAAGGGCGACAGTCGGTGGAGGCCGGCCAGTACCAGCAGGATGGCGAGCAGCTGCGCTGCCAGGATGAGCATCAGCAGGGGCTGGGTAGCACAGAAGTCGGGAAGGAAGAAGTCTTCGGCGCCCGGTTCCGTGACAGGGTTGTTGTTTTTCTTGTTATGCATGACTGGAGTGTGCCGACTTCCCCGACGAGCGGCAAGTCAGGCAAAGATAATGACTTGCCGGTATACTGCGCGCCGTCCCGAGTTTGCCGCCGCCTGCCGGAATCCTGGCGCGGCTGGTTATTTTTTCAGCACATCGAGTCCGAGATGAGCCAACAATCCTCTTCCATGTGGGGTGGCCGCTTCAGTGAAGCCACCGACGCCTTCGTGGCTGCCTTCACCGCGTCCGTCAATTTTGACAAGCGCCTGTACCGTCACGACATCATGGGTTCCATCGCCCATGCCACCATGCTGGCGAAAGTCGGCGTACTGACCACGGCCGAGCGCGACCTGATCGTGAACGGCCTGACGCAGATCCAGGCCGAGATCGAGGCCGGCACCTTCGAGTGGCGCGTCGATCTCGAAGACGTGCACATGAACATCGAGCACCGCCTGACCGACCGCATCGGCATCGCCGGCAAGAAGCTGCATACCGGGCGCTCGCGTAATGATCAGGTGGCCACCGATGTCCGCCTCTATCTGCGTGACGAGATTGATGCCATCCGTGCCGAGCTGAAGCGCCTGCTCACCGGCCTGGTGGAACTGGCTGAAAAGGAACATGACACCATCATGCCCGGCTTCACGCACCTGCAGACCGCGCAGCCGGTGACCTTTGGTCATCACCTGCTGGCCTGGTTCGAGAACCTGAAGCGCGATGACGAGCGCCTGGTCGACCTGCGCACGCGTGTGAACCGCATGCCGCTGGGCTCTGCGGCACTGGCCGGCACCACCTACCCGATTGACCGCGCCTACACCGCCGGCCTGCTGGGCTTTGACGCCGTTTGTGAAAACTCGCTGGATGCCGTGAGTGATCGCGATTTCGCCATCGAATTCTGTGCGGCTGCGGCACTGATCATGATGCATCTGTCGCGCTTTTCCGAAGAGCTCGTGCTCTGGGCCAGCGCGCAATTCCAGTTCGTGAACCTGCCCGACCGTTTCTGCACCGGCTCCAGCATCATGCCGCAGAAAAAGAATCCGGATGTGCCGGAGCTGGTCCGCGGCAAATCCGGTCGTGTGTTTGGCCACCTGATGTCGCTGCTGACCCTGATGAAGGGCCAGCCGCTGGCCTACAACAAGGACAACCAGGAAGACAAGGAACCGCTGTTCGACGCCATTGATACCGTCATGGGCTCCCTGCGTGCCTTTGCCGACATGGTGCCGGCCATCGAGCCGAAACGCGACAACATGCGCGAAGCGGCCCGCCGCGGCTTTGCCACCGCCACCGATCTCGCCGACTATCTGGTGAAAAAGGGCGTGGCCTTCCGTGATGCCCACGAAATTGTCGGGAAGGCCGTCGGTTATGGCGTGCAGACCGGCAAGGATCTGGCCCAGATGACACTGGAGGAATTGCGCCAGTTCTCGGACACCATCACTGAAGACGTGTTCAATGTGCTGACTCTGGAAGGCTCGGTGAATGCCCGCAACCACATCGGCGGCACTGCCCCGGCACAGGTCAAGGCGGCCTGTGCCCGTGCCCGTCAGCGCATCGCCGCCATCTGATATCCGCCAAGGAGAAAAACAATGCGTAAACTGCTGCTGGTTATCCCGCTCGCCCTGCCACTGGCCGGCTGCCCGCTGGATGACGTCATCAGGCCAACCCCCTCTA
>CAYGBB010000321.1:1442-2814 GCA_964347985.1 uncultured Moraxellaceae bacterium | reverse complement strand
GTCGCCGACTCCTGCGTCAAGGCCTGCGAGCTGATGAAATACCGTGGTGCCGGCACCTTCGAGTTTCTTTATGAAAACGAGCAGTTCTATTTCATTGAAATGAATACACGCGTTCAGGTCGAGCATCCGGTAACCGAACTGGTGACTGGTGTTGACATCATCAGGGAGCAGTTGCTTATCGCTGGCGGCAAAGGCCTGTCCCTGACGCAAAAAGACGTGAAGATCCAGGGCCATGCACTGGAATGCCGCATCAATGCCGAAGATCCGCGCACCTTCATGCCCTGCCCCGGCAAGATCAACTACTTCCACGCACCGGGAGGCCCCGGCATCCGCATGGATTCGCATATTTATTCCGGCTACAGCGTGCCGCCCAACTATGACTCGCTCATCGGCAAGCTGATTGCCTACGGCCCGACGCGTGAGGTAGCGCTGGCTCGCATGTGTAATGCCATGGATGAAATTGTAGTGGATGGCATCAAAACCAACATTCCCCTGCATCGTGATGAAATTCTGCGTGATGCCAACTTCGCCAAAGGTGGTGTGGATATTCACTACCTGGAAAAGAAGCTCGGCATGTAGGTGCGAATGGTGCGTGGCGTTCGCGCAAATCAGCCCCCATCACTGCGACAATGTGCGCATGAATTCGCGCCTGCAAAAATGAAGCGGTAGCATGCGAATGGATTCGCCGCTACAAGTGCGGAGTGCAGTGGCCTGCACTCCGTTTTTATTTTCACAAGCGTTTATCCTTACGATAAAGAGCCCTGAATGACCTGGCTGCAACTCAAGATCGACAGCACCAAAGCACAGGCGCCTGAAATAGAAGCCCTGCTGGAAGAAATAGGCGCGGCCGCCGTGCTGATGGAAGACTCTGCCGACCAGCCTTTGCTGGAACCACCTCCAGGTGCTACCCCGCTCTGGGACGCCACCCGGGTGGTCGGGGTATTCACGGTGGACTCGGAAATCGATGCCATCGTCGAGTACCTTGAAACCCGGCTTGGCCAAAAACTGCCTACACACCGCGTGGAAGTTCTGGAAGACAAGGACTGGGTACGCGCCTGGATGGATCATTACCACCCGATGTGTTTTGGCAAACGCCTGTGGGTCGTCCCCAGCTGGACACCACCCCCTGTACCCGATGCCATCAATCTGCTGCTCGATCCGGGACTTGCCTTTGGCACCGGCACTCATCAGACCACCGCCCTTTGCATGGAATGGCTGGACGGTCTGGATCTGAACGGCAAGATCATTATTGATTACGGCTGCGGCTCCGGCATTCTCGCCGTAGCCGCCCTGCTGCTGGGGGCAAAGGAGGCTTATTGTATCGACAACGACCCACAAGCCCTCACCGCCACCCGCAACAATGCCGGGCGCA
>CAYGBB010000321.1:0-1432 GCA_964347985.1 uncultured Moraxellaceae bacterium | reverse complement strand
GCAACAGTGTTGCCGGGCGTGTGCATACCTTTATGCCGGAGGACATGCCAGCCATCTCGGCCGATGTCATTGTCGCCAATATCCTTGCCGGCCCTCTGGCCGTGCTGGCCCCCGCACTCACCGCTTACAGCCATCCCGGAACACAGATCGCGCTCTCCGGGATTATCCGGTCGCAGGTAGACGATTTGCGCAAAGTTTACTGCCAGTGGTTCGACATGGATGGCCTGGCCACCAGGGATGAAGACTGGTGCCGACTTTCCGGTACGCGACGTAATTAACAATACGCCTGAGCATTCGGGTGCAAGTTGCTGTAAAAATGCTGAACGGCACAGTAGATTACCCATCATCACGGGAGCCATTGGAAGCTCCGCAGCACAGGGACCCAGGACCAGCACATGACCGATGCCAAACAGACCAAATGCCCGCACTGTGGCAGCACCTTCCGCATCAGTGATGCCCAGCTGACCGCCAAGAGTGGCAGTGTGCGCTGTGGTTCCTGCTTACAGGTGTTCCGGGCCGACATGCATCTGGTTGGCGCCAATCATGCTCCGGAGCCTGCTCCTGTACAGGCCAGACCCAAAGACAGGAAAGGGGCCGCTGGTGATGAATCATGGGCACTGGCCCTGATTGACGAGAGGGATGCCAAGACCACCGGCAATGGCCCCGCTCATGGCCATGAGGATGCCGAAGCCTGGCTGGCGCAAGATCACAAACAGGACAATGATGACGACTTCGGCTTCAACGAAGACGACATCAGCGACTTCATCAACAACGATACCGGTGTCGAGGCTCCTCAGGGAAAGTCGTTGCGCTTTGATGACGAGCTCAGTGACCTGATCGACTCGGCCGATGACAGCAGCCTGATCACCGATGCCCCGCAAGAGCATCATGTCTTGAATGAAAATGCTGACGAATCCTGGGCGCAAAACATTCTGTCCGAGCTTGAACAGACGCAGAAAAAGCAGGACAGCACGAAATACGGCATGGAAATCCTGGACGGGAAAAGCAAAGCGCCGCCCAAGAATGCCAAAATGGCTGTCGCCCTCGGCGTTGGCAAGCGCGTGGCCGATGAACCAGAGACTCCACGTAAAAACAAAGCCATGCCTAACGCAATAGCTGCTCCGGCGCCCGATGATGACTTTCTCAGTGACGATGCCGATGTACTGAGCTTTCTCGACAACGATGACCTCAGCAGCAACTCGCCAGCACCACTGGCCGCCAACCCGTTTTCACTGGAGCGCCCGCTCGCGCATGTCGATGCGCCACTGGTACTCAAGCCGCAACATGAGCCGATCAACTGGGGCAGTCTACTGACTTGGTCATTCCTCTGCCTTGTTGCTGTCGCCATGTTCATCGCACAGTACACCTATTTCAACTTTGACAGCCTGGTGATACGAACTGACATACGCCCCTACTTTGAGCAAGCCTGTGC
>CAYGBB010000320.1:0-2837 GCA_964347985.1 uncultured Moraxellaceae bacterium | reverse complement strand
ACCTCGATCTACTACGACGCCGCATCCCGTCACCTGAATGCGTGGTTTGAGGGGGAAGAGGCCGACCCGGACAGCGGCCTGCCGCACCTAGCTCACGCGCTCGCCTGTCTGGCCATCGTGGTGGACGCCCAGGCTGCCGGAAAGCTCAACGATGACCGGTGCCATCCAGGCGGATACCGGGCTCTGGTCACCGAACTGACCGGCCATGTGTCACGCCTGCAGGACATCCATGCCGGAAAGTCACCCCAGCATTACACCATCGCCGATGTCGCACAGGAGCAAGCCTAATGGTCGCCAGAAAGCACTCTGACGAAGATATGAAGGAAGCGCTGAGAGGGCGAACGGTTGCCGAGGCCGCCAAGCTTCTTGGTTTGCATGAGCGCAATCTTTACTCCCACAAAGCGCGGTTTGCTCGGCAGGGGTGGAGCCCAGAGCACGACATGACCAAGGTTGTGCCTGATGGCTTCCACCTCAAAGGCACGTCCACCCTGTACGGCGATGACGGCAAGCAGAAACTGCAGTGGGTAAAGACCAGCATCGACCACGAACGCCAGCGGGAGCTTTTCATTGCCGCCGCCGAAGCCATGGCCGCCGAACTGCCGCAAGTCGAGTCAGTAACCGGTCCGCTGATCACCCTGGCGCATCTGATGGCTGTTTATCCCATTGGGGATGCGCATATCGGCCTCCGCTCCTGGGGTGAGGAAACGCAGGGTGACAGCTGGGATATGACCGAGGCTGTGCGCGTTCAGTGTGGCGCGATGGCTGCCCTGGTCGACCTGGCCCCGCCGGCAGAGCAGGCGGTGATCATCAACCTTGGCGACTGGCTGCACGCCGACAACATGGAGGGCATGACCAGCCGCTCGGGCCACGTCATGGATCTGGATGGCCGCTACGCCAAGATGATCGACGTCGGGATGATGGTGATGAGGCAGTGCATCACCTCGGCGCTGCGCAAGCACAAGACCGTGCGCGTCATCAATGTGGTGGGCAACCACGACGACACCGGGGCGCTCTGGATGAGCGTGGCCCTGCGCCACACCTACGAGAACGAGCCTCGCGTCCTGATCGACAAATCGCCGGCGGCATTCCACTACATCGAGCACGGCAAGGTGCTGATCGGCACCCACCACGGCCATACCTGCAAAATCGAGCGCCTGCCCGGTGTGATGGCGGCAGACCAGGCCAAGGCATGGGGCCGCACCGAGTTCCGCTACTGGTACCTGGGCCACGTCCATCACCAGAGCGTCAAGGAATACGCCGGGGTCACCGTCGAGAGCTTCAACACCCTGACCGCAAAGGATGCCTATGCAGCATTCGGCGGCTATCGGGCACGGCAGAACATGAAGTGCATCGTTATGCACAGCGAATTCGGCGAAGTGGCCCGCCATACGGTGAGCCCGGACATGCTTAAGGGGGATGCGGCATGAATGTATACAGAGACGCGGCACACGCAATAAGCCGGATCATGAGCATTGAGACCATCGACGGCACGAAGAAGGCCAGTTGGCAGCGGCAGTACAACGCGGGTTTTGTTGAGGGCTCAGCCCCGTCAAATCCATGCCCTCTCAGCGAGGGCGAGCGCCTGACCCAGGACAGCATGACGCGCAGCATGATCCACCGGGAGTTGTCGGCCGACCTTTGGCACGCGTTGGTGGCCAAGTACAGCATCAACGACTTCGAGGTGGCAGAGTCCGTGCACTACCTGGTGCCACGCGCAGTTACCCCAGCCCACCACCTGTTCCGCATGAAGTGCGTCACGGCCTGGGCGATCCCGAAGCGTCGAGGCGTGCAGGATGGCGTAAAAACCTCGCGCCGCGGCCTGCCTGATGCGTTCTATGACGTGAACACATGGGATGCGGACGGCACGCCGGATAGCACGCTACGCCGGTGGCGGTCAGTGACGAATCGCTGGCTTGACGGCCGAGTTGATGAGGCGTTCGCCATAGTTGGCGCGCTGCTGTCTGATAAGGGGCTGACCCTTGAGGCAGCAGCATGAAAATCACGCAGGCTCGGCTCAAGGAGCTGGTGTTTTACAGCCCGATTGTTGGCGTGTTCGAGTGGAGAAAATCAAGGACCAGGGCTAGGCGTGGATTTTTGGCCGGGGCTGTAGGTGGCCAGGGCTACGTGAGGATTTTCGTCGACGGGAAGAGCTATCCAGCCCATCAGCTGGCATGGCTCTACATGACCGGAGAGTTCCCCGATGATGAAATTGACCACCGGGACGGTGATCGTTCGAATAATGCATGGGGCAATTTGCGGCTGGCGACGAGAGAGGAAAACGCGAGAAATAAGGGTGTGAGCGTCCGAAGCAAGTCCGGTATCAAGGGCGTTTACTGGGTTAAGTCAACAGGAAAGTGGAGGTGCTCGATCATGGTCAATCGGGTGACGGTTTTCTCGAAGGTGTTCGACACCAAGGAAGAGGCTGCGGATGCTGTTAAAGCCGAGCGAGAACGCCTACACGGCAACTTCGCCAACCACGGAAAGCATGTTTATGAGCTTGAGGAAGATGCTTCTTGACATGTACCGGTCAAGTGATCAGAATTATCTCTAATTTGCGGTTTTACCGCTTTAAAAGCCCTGATCTTCACCGGTCGGGGCTTTTTATTGCCCATAGTTCAGCGTTTGACCAGCTGAAAGGGCATTAGATTGCCTCGCAGGAGGTCGCCATGCACAAGACACTGATTCTTGTGGCGATCCTTCTGTGCGGCTGCGCCAATCCTCCACTGCGCCAATTCAACACCGCCCAGGCCGATCACGTCCGGCAGGTGATGGAGCAGTGCGCCGCGATCATCGCGCAGCTGTCCTTCATGCTGCCGCCTGATCAGGCCGATTGGCAC
>CAYGBB010000319.1:0-2842 GCA_964347985.1 uncultured Moraxellaceae bacterium | reverse complement strand
CGATTGTGGTCTGCCACTGGCGGGGTCGTGATACTCATCTAGCCTGATATTGGTGGGTTAAACATTCATTTGTCACGGTTCCAGCAAGAGGGTCAGGATGTCAGTCACCCGTAGCCGCATGCGTGCTCATGCCATTGAATGGCATGTGGCGCCGACCGCCGAGGTCGACGCCGGGCATCGCTCCCATTTTCTTGAGTTGCAGCGCCGATTCAACAGCGAGTTGTGTCGGCATGATGCACTGACTCATAACGTCTGGCTTGACCGGCTTGAATCCCAGGCTATCCCTCAACGCGAGCTGCTGGCGTGTGTGACCCAGTTTGGCATTTTCATCCGGCAGCTTGTGCTGGCACGACAGCAGCACGCCTTGCGCCTGACAGATCATCAGCCGGCACCCGAACTGGAAGGTGGTGTTGCGGTGGTTGTCTGTTTTGATGCGGTGGGGGAGCCATGGTGCCCTTCGCTGCCTGGCATGGGAATTGGCGACCCCTATCGGCTGAGTGAACGGCTTCATGGCTGGTGGACGGCATGGCAACGGCAGTTCTTTGCCTTGGGTAACAAGGATTGGGGGCTGGATGCTGGCTGGCCTGTGACAAAGGCGTTATGCGGTCGCGTTGAACAGTATTACAACGCGCGGGATACCAGTGTCTGTCTTGGTGTTTTGCTGGCGCTGGAAAATGCCTTGAGCACGGACTTCTGGCAACGCCTGACGGGCAGTCTGACGAATCAGTGCGAGTCTGAAAATCTCGCATTGCCGGATGCCGGTTTTTTCAGCGAGGCAGAAACCCATGCGCGCCTGCAGGCGCGACACGGGCTTTATCTGCTGGAGAGTGCCAGCATACATGACCTGCTGGACGATACGGTTTTCTTCCAGTCGGCCCATCGTACACTGTTGCTGTTGGCCAAGTTCTGGGCAGCCTTGGGCAATGCTGCAATGGTCAGGCATTAATCTGGAAGCAGCGGCTGTCAGCTTGCCACGATCATTCGTACTGCATGGGCGACAGCACGCAATTCAGCCAGAGCCAATTCTCCTGATACCAGACGCTGCTCCAGCGCACGAATTTCGACCGGGCGAATGGCAGGATTGACCTCTGCCAGCGCCTTTAACCGGGCAATTTCTGCATGATTTACCTGTTGCCAGTGCGTCAAGGCGGCCGCCTTGACTGCTGGCACCTGTGCTTCTGCGAGTGAAATGGCTTTGGCGATAAGGGATTCGAGAATGGCTTGCTGTGATTTGACGACCTGACGTGCAACGCCGCGTTCAAGGGACTGGAGTTGCTTGGCCAGTACCTCATGGGAGACACGTGAAGACAGGTCGCGAGCATCCTGATCCAGCAATACGCGCAATGTTTGTGAGGGCAGTGCGCTTTCCACATTCAGTCCGCGTGGTGCAATGGTTTCCAGGCGGAAAAACAGTTCGAGCAAAACAGTACCAGGTTTGATGCCCTTGTTGCGGATGAGGGCGACATTGGCGTTGCCGTATTCCTGCGAACGGAAAAGATCGAGCAAGCCCTGCGCCATGGGATGCTCCCATGTCAGGAAATGCACATCTTCGCGGGACAGGGTGTAATCACGATCCAGCGAGACGGTCATGCCATCCGGGTCCAGTCCCGGGAAGCCTTCGAGCAGTTGATGATCACCCGGGCGCAGAATATGCAGATGCGCCTCGTGCTGTTCTTCCTGATCCACGCCAAAGGCAGACCAGGAGCGCTCCAGAAAATTAGCGAGTGCAGGGTCAGCATCCTGTGCGTCAATCGCTTCAATCAGTTCTGCAGCCACCGCCGGGCGGCAGGAGTTCAGTTCAATAAGACGGTCACGGCCGGCTTCCAGTTCGGCAGCAAGTTCGGCGCGCAGCGCTTTGGCTTCAATGACCAGCTCTTCAAATGGTGTACCGCCATTGCGGAACGCATCCGGCAGGCGTGAGCGCTGCGCTTCCAGAATGGTGCGGGCTGTGGGGCTGATGCTTTCAAATGCATTCAGGCCTTCGTGATACCAGCGGAACAGGCGCTCCTGTGCCGTAGCGGCAAAGTAGGGGACATGCAGCTTGATGGTTTCACGCTGGCCGATACGGTCAAGACGACCGATACGCTGTTCCAGTAGCTCCGGGTCTGCCGGCAGATCAAACAGCACAAGGTGGTGCGCAAACTGGAAGTTGCGGCCTTCGGAACCAATCTCGGAACAGATCAGGATCTGTGCGCCATAGTCTTCGTCCGCAAAATAGGCTGCCGCACGGTCACGCTCCAGCAGGCTCATGCCTTCATGGAAAACAGATGTGCGTACGCCTTGCTTGAGGCGCAAGTACTCTTCCAGGGCAAGTGCCACCGGGCTGGAGCGGCAAATCAGCAATACCTTGTCGCGCTTGAGTGATTTCAACAGCTCCATCAGCCAGGCAACGCGCGCATCTCCTTCACACCAGTCTTCATCGCCATGCATTTCGGGATATAGCGCGACACGCAATTCAGTGGTGACGGCATCTTTTGGCGCAGGCAGGGGAGCCGGCAGGCAGCGACGCTCGGGGAAGCCCCCGATGGCCTCACGCGTATTACGGAATAACACCCGGCCGACCCCGTGTCGATCCAGCAGGGCGGTTAATGCCGACTGTCGGCCTTCGGCAATATCAAGATGGGCAATCAGGTCGGCCGGCAGTTTTTCTTCCAGTACCTGCAGGGCCGCTTCGGGAATCGGTGCATCACTCATCAGGGCATCAGCGGCGGCCGCAACGGTGGCAAAGTCCTCTTCTTCGGCAATGAACTGTTCCAGGTCGTGGTAGCGCGCCGGATCTAGAATCTGCAAACGGGCAAAGTGACTGGCGATGCCAAGATGCTCGGGCGTGGCGGTCAGCAGC
>CAYGBB010000318.1:0-2843 GCA_964347985.1 uncultured Moraxellaceae bacterium | reverse complement strand
GCCCCAGGCGTGCTGCTGCCGCAGTCAGGCTGCCTTCCGCCACCACCCGCTCAAAGACCACCACATCATTAAGATCCATCAAGCCCCCATACCCTCACAGGACCACCCACCGGATTGTCCCTCCAGAAAGAACAGTCATTCCACAACATGAAGACTAATCATCACAGGCGAACAATACTAGTATTCACTTCATCGAGAGGCCATATCCGGTTCGGCCGGGGAGAGCGCCATGATTACCATCCGTAAAAGTGAAGACCGTGGCCATGCCGGCTTTGGCTGGCTGGACACCTGGCACACATTTTCATTTTCGTCCTATCAGGACAGCCGCTTCATGGGTGTCTCTGCCTTGCGCGTGATCAATCAGGACATCGTGGCCCCACGCACCGGTTTCCCGCCACACCCGCACGACAACATGGAAATACTCACCTATGTCCTGCGGGGCGCCGTCAGCCACCGCGACAGCATGGGAAACGAGCAACGCGTGCCCGCCGGCGAATTCCAGCTAATGAGTGCCGGTACCGGCGTCACACACAGTGAATACAACCGCGATGCCGGGCCACTGGAACTGCTACAGATCTGGCTCTACCCGAATGTGCAAAACAGCGAGCCGGGCTATCAGCAAAAACGTTTTGATGACGGCGAAGGCTTGCAACTGGTGGTGTCGCCCGATGGTGCCAACGGCTCACTGGTCATCCGCCAGAATGCCCGTATCTGGCGTGGGCAGCTGCGCGCCGGCCAGGATACCTCGCACACGCTGATCGGCAGCACCGTCTGGGTACAGGTAGTGAGCGGGCAGATTCATGTAAATGACCGCCTGCTGCAATCCGGCGACGGGGCTGAAATCCGCGATGAACCCTCACTGGATTTTACCGCCCTCACCGACACCGAATTCCTGATGTTTGATTTGCCCTGACACCATTACCAACCTGAACATGAAACGGAGAACCCAATGAACACCACCTTGCCTGACAATGCCCTCAAACAGCTTTTTACCGACGCCCGTACGCACAACGGCTGGATCGACAAGCCGGTTAGCCCGGAGCAGATCCGCCAGCTGTATGAGCTCACTGTGATGGGCCCCACCTCTGCCAACTCTCAACCGGCCCGCTTTGTGTTTGTGCAAAGCCCGGAAGCAAAAGAGCGCCTGAAGCCCTTCCTGGCACCCGGCAATCTGGACAAGACCATGGCCGCCCCCGTCACTGTAATTGTCGGCATGGATTACGCCTTCTATGAGCAACTTCCAGCATTCTTCCCGCATGCGGATGCACGATCTTGGTTTGTCGGCAACGACGCGCTGATCAATGTTACCGCCATACGCAACAGCTCGCTGCAGGGGGCGTACCTGATACTTGCGGCCCGTGCCCTGGGACTGGATACCGGCGCCATGTCCGGCTTCGACAATGCAGGGGTGGATGCCGAGTTTTTTGCAGGCACCTCCATCAAGTCCAATTTCCTCGTGAACATTGGCTACGGCGACGCCAGCAAACTGTTCCCGCGCAGCCCGCGCCCCGGCTTTGATGATTTCGCCAAGCTGCTTTGAGTTGCACTCACAACACCCACATAACCGGAGAAGCACCATGGAGTTCTTTCGCAACATCAACCGCCAGGTTGCCAGCATCATCGCCACACCAGCCCTCAACGGCACCCTGATCATTGCCGCACGCGTACTGATGGCCTGCATCTTCATTACCGCCGGTCTCGGCAAGATCGGAGCCGGTTATGCCGGCACCCAGGGTTATATGGAATCGGTTGGCCTGCCCGGCGGCTTGCTGCCTCTGGTCATCCTGCTGGAAGTGGGTGGCGGCCTGGCACTTGTGCTGGGCTTCCAGACACGCCTGGCCGCACTGGCACTGGCCATCTTCAGCATCATTTCCGCGTTCGTCTTTCACAGCGCCGCAGACCAGATGCAGCAGATCATGCTCATGAAGAACCTGGCAATGGCCGGCGGCCTGCTCGCCTTTACCGTCTTCGGTGCCGGCCGCCTGAGCCTGGATGCCGAGCAACGCTGAACTGCTGCGCAGCATCGCACGTCCTGATGCACGCCAACTGACCCGGCAACTGCCGGGTCTTTTTTGTTCTCGCGCTCCCTCATAACCATCCGGCCTAACACCATCCGACCTGGTTGCATCCCGTCCCAAAGCACTTGCCCTGCCTTGTCATCAGGTTGAGACTTGTCATTAAAGCAGCCCGCAACGGCATGAGCCGACAGAGACAACCATGTCCGAAGACAACAAGAAATTCGGCGCCACCACCCCCGGCAAACGCTTCATGAAACTGGCCGGCATGTCTGCCTCCATTGCCGGCAACTTTGCAAAGAATCGCGTGAAGGGAATGATGGGCACCCTGACCGAGGAAGAGCGCGCCCACGAACGCGAGCAACTGTTCATGCAGGTCGGCGAACAGATCGCCAACACCCTTGGCGAAATGAAAGGCGCCGTCATGAAGGTTGGCCAGATCGCCTCGCAATTCAAGGATGTGTTTCCCAAGGAAATTGCCGACGCCCTCGTCAAGCTGCAGCAGGAATCCCCCCCCATGCCCTTCGGCGTGATCGAGCAACAGATCCTGCGCGAGCTGGGCAAGAAACCCTCCGAGATTTTTGCCGAGATCGACAGTAAGCCGTTTGCTGCCGCCTCCATTGGCCAGGTGCATCGTGCCCGCACCTTCGAAGGCGACGATGTCGTCGTGAAAGTACAATACCCCGGCATTGATGCCTGCGTGGAATCCGATCTCAAGCACCTGCGCATGGCACTGAAGCTGGCCGGCGTCTTGCGTGTCGACAAGGCCATGCTGGACGAGGTGTTCGGTGAGATCCGGCGAAGCCTGCATGACGAGCTGGATTACGA
>CAYGBB010000317.1:0-2851 GCA_964347985.1 uncultured Moraxellaceae bacterium | reverse complement strand
CTCGGTAGACTTGCGCCTACGCCTGATTTCGAGTCAGGTACATTCAACCGCTCTGCCACCTCTCCGAAGGGCGCAGAAGATAACCGGCCTGCGCCCGTAACTCAAGAGCAATGCTCTAAAAATCAGAGGGGAATAGTCTCGTCAACCGTATCTGCTGCGGTATCAATCGCGTCATCCACCTTGTTCAGAGCCGAATCAGCGGTGTTGCCCACACCTGGAACAATCGACACCACATCGCCCGCCAGGGTAACAACACCACCAACCACACGCATCGGCACTGTCACGATCTTGGTGAGAAAGCAGCCACTCAGTGTGGACGCCAGTGCCGCAACTGCCATCAGACGCAAAATATTCTTGTTCATGTCCCTGTGCTCCATGTTTTGACATTGACGGGCACAAGGCCCGCCTGCCAAATCAGTCTGACAGGCGGAGCGAAACACGGCAAGCTCAGTCAAACCTGACGCCAATGCGGTTGCCGACTTCTTCATAGGCCTCAACAACTCCACCCAGACCCTGGCGGAAACGGTCCTTGTCCAGCTTCTTGCGGGTATCCTTGTCCCAGAGGCGGCAGCCATCCGGCGAAAACTCGTCACCCAGCACGATTTCGCCATGAAACAAGCCGAACTCCAGCTTGAAGTCGACCAGCAGCATGTTGCCGGCATCAAACACACCCTTCAGGACATCGTTCACCTGAAAGGACAGTTCCTTCATGCGAACCAGCTGCTCATCTGTCGCCCAGCCAAAAGAGCGCACGTGGTACTCATTGACCATGGGGTCGCCCAGCGCATCATTCTTCAGGAACAACTCGAAGGTAGGCGGATTCAGTTCCATACCCTCTTCCACGCCCAGACGTTTCACCAGACTACCGGCAGCAAAGTTACGTACCACGCACTCCACGGGAATCATGGTAAGGCGCTTCACCAGCGACTCGGTATCCGACAGCAGCTTTTCCTGGTGCACCGGAATGCCGGCAGCCGCCAGCTTGTCCATGATGAAGGCGTTGAACTTGTTGTTCACCATGCCCTTGCGTTCCAGCTGCTCCACCTTTTTGCCATCAAAGGCCGAGGTGTCATTGCGGAACAGGATCACCAGACGGTCTGCATCATCCGTGGCGTACACAGATTTGGCCTTGCCGGTGTAGAGAAGGTCGCGCTTTTCCATGAAGGTCTCCGAATCAGGGCTTGTCGCCCGGCCAGCGCGCGACAATCGACTCGAACAATGTCCGGGTCATGTCCTGCGCTGCCAGGGTGTCATCATCTTTTTGCAGGGTCAGGTTATAGGCAGACTGGCCACGCGTAACACGTAGCTGATACGTTGCCCGCTTGCCATCAACATCGGCAAGGCTCAAGTAGTACTGGGAAAGGCTCTGGTCACGATCTTCAATCTTGACGCTGGCAGCCCGCAGGGCCTGATCCAGGCCATCCCAGATGGCATTGAAATCGCCACGAATGCTCAGCACCGCATAGCCGTTGCCATCCTGGGTGAGTGTAGGACGCTCACTGGTCTGGGGACTGTCTGCACCGGTGACGGGAGTCTCCACCACAACCTCAGCCATGGGGCGCGGACGCGGCACCACAAACTTGGCGGGCCACTCCGGCTTGACCGCCGCAGGGGGAACAGGGAACAACGGCTTGATCGGACGGGCATCCTGACCGGCAGGCAGCACCAGTGCCGGCAACTCTTCGGCACGCTGGTAATCTTCACCACGGCCGGCACAGGCCGCCAGACAGACCGACAAACCTGACAGCATAACGATACGGAAGACTGTCATCAGGACAGAGCCCCCGCCTGGCGCAACGCACTTTCCACGGCTGGACGGCAGGATTCCGACAGGACCGTAAGTGGCAGGCGGATACCCGCATCCATGCGCCCCATGGCATGCAGGGCCCACTTCACCGGAATCGGATTGGACTCGATAAAGAGATCGCGATGCAGTGCCTCCAGCGGAGCATTCAGGGTACGAGCTTCATCCGCCTTGCCAGCCAGTGCGGCGGTGCATACGCGGGACATTGCGCCCGGCACCACATTGGCAGTCACGGAAATATTGCCCCTGGCACCCATCAGGATAAGTTCATACGCCGTGGCGTCATCACCTGAATACACGGCCATGCGATCCCCAACGAGGCCGATCAGCTCACGACCACGCTCGAGGTTGCCGGTGGCATCCTTGATGCCGGCAATATTGGGCAATCCAGCCAGACGTGCCACGGTGGCATTCTGCATGTCCACGCCGGTTCGACCCGGCACGTTGTAGAGAATCTGGGGAATGGCCACCGCCTCGGCGATGGCCTTGTAATGCTGATACAGGCCTTCCTGAGTCGGCTTGTTGTAATACGGCGTCACCAGCAGCACGGCATCGGCGCCAATGGCTGCTGCTTCCCTTGTCAGGGAAATCGCTTCACGCGTGGAGTTGGCGCCCGTACCGGCAATCACAGGAACCCGGCCCGCCGCCGTCGCAATAACCGACTTGATCACGGCCAGATGCTCGTCCACATCCAGTGTGGCCGACTCACCAGTGGTGCCCACTGCCACAATCGCATGGGTGCCTTCACTGACATGCCATTCCACCAGCTGGCGCAACGCCTCCCAGTCCACCGTGCCATCACGGTGCATGGGGGTAACCAGGGCGACAATACTGCCGGTAATCATGCTGCTCTCCGCAGGATCGAAAGGCGGTTATGGTAATGGCCGCGCATGACCTTGAACAGGTCAAATCCCGGGCAGAAGCGGCCAGAACCTGCTGCCCTGACAAACACCAAACAAAAAAGCCGGCAATAAGCCGGCTTTTTTATGAAACTGGAGCGGGAAACGAGACTCGAACTCGCGACCCCGACCTTGGCAAGGTCGTGCT
>CAYGBB010000316.1:0-2870 GCA_964347985.1 uncultured Moraxellaceae bacterium | reverse complement strand
GGCTGATCGTTGCCAGCCAGCAGCTCGGCAGCCTCATGCCGCCATTGTCGCTCCATCATCACCGGCAAACGATAGATGACCACATTGAGAAAGCTGCCAACACACAGCCCGACCAGAAAAACATAACCCCCTGCAAGCAGGGGGTTTTGTGTGAACAGATCCAGCATCAGACGACGGAACCCAACTGGAAGATAGGGAGGTACATGGCAACAATCAGGCCGCCGACCAGCACACCCAGCACTGCCATGATCAGGGGTTCCATCATTGCCGTCAGGCCGTCCACGGCGTTGTCCACTTCGTTTTCAAAGTGAGTGGCTACCTTGTCCAGCATGTCGTCGAGGGCGCCGGATTCTTCACCGATCGAGACCATCTGCAAGGCCATGGAAGGGAATATGCCGGTCTGGCGCATGGCAAAGCCAAGTTGCTGGCCGGTAGCCACATCGTCACGGATACGCATGATGGCGTTGTAATACACGACATTGCCTGCCGCGCCGGCACAGGAAACCAGCGCATCAATCAGGGGCACACCCGCCGCAAAGGTGGTGGACAGCGTACGGGCAAAGCGGGCTACCGTGGATTTGTAGGCCAGATCCCCCACAATCGGGAGCTTCAGCACCGCACGATCCATCCAGTTACGAAAGGCCTCGCTGCGCTGCTTCGTTTCCTTGAAGGCAATCACAATTCCCATGATGACAATCAGGAAGATAAACCAGTTTTTCTGTAGTCCATTCGAGAGATCAATCACAAACTGGGTAAAGGCAGGCAATTCTGCGCCAAAACCGGCAAACAGGCCCTGAAACACCGGGACCACCTTGAGTAGCAGGATTACGGTGACGATGATGGCAACAAACACCACCGTGGCTGGATACTTCATGGCCTTTTTGATCTTCATCTTGAGCAGTTCGCTCTTTTCCTTGTACTGGGCGACACGGTCCAGCATTGTTTCCAGTGACCCGGATTGCTCACCCGAGTTCACCAGGTTGCAAAACAGGTCATCAAAGTACAAAGGATATTTGCGCAGCGCACTGGCCAGGCTGTTGCCGCCTTCCACTTCAGTCTTGATACCCATCACCACTTCCTTCATGGTGGGGTTATCCAGGCCTTCTGCCACAATCTCGAAAGACTGCACCAGCGGCACCCCGGCCTTCATCATGGTGGCCAGTTGGCGGGTAAAGATGGCCACATCCATGGGCGAGACTTTCTTCTTGCGCAAATTGCCCAGCAGGTCGGCCCGTTTCTTATAGACCTTGCTGGTATTGATGCCCTGCTTGCGCAACTGTGCCTTGGCCAACGCCAGGTTTTTGCCGTTGACTTCGCCTTTTACCTTCTGACCGCGTCGGTCAGTGCCTTCATAGACAAAGGTCAGAATCTGTTCTGCTGTATTGGCCGCCATGGTTTTCTTCTTTTATCCGGTTAATCCGATAATCCGTTATTCACTGGTCACGCGGTTGATTTCTTGCAGGCTGGTGACACCTTGCATGACCTTGACCAAGCCGGATCGACGGAGATCCGGATAGCCTTCCTTGCGGGCCTGGTCTGCAATCTGGATGGAGTTACCTTCCTCCATGATGATACGGGCAATCGCCGGTGTCACCCTCATTACCTCATATATACCAACTCGACCTTTGTAGCCATCCCGGCACTGGTCACATCCCACGGGTTCATAAATTGGAAAGCCTGTAGCCAGATCGGCCTCAGTGAATCCCATCTCCAGCAGGCTGGGTTTGGGGATATCGGCTACACGCTTGCAGTGACTGCAGAGTCGCCGCCCTAGGCGCTGGGCAATCACCAGATTGACTGATGTCGCAATATTAAAAGAAGGTACGCCCATGTTCCGCAAACGGGTTAGCGTTTCTGGCGCAGAGTTGGTGTGCAGGGTGGATAGCACCATGTGGCCGGTCTGGGCGGCTTTGACCGCGATTTCAGCGGTATCCAGGTCACGAATTTCCCCCACCATGATCACATCCGGATCCTGACGCAGGAAGGCTTTCAGGGCCGCCGAGAAAGTCAGGCCAACCTTGTTGTTTACGTTAACCTGGTTGATGCCTTCGAGGTTGATTTCCACCGGGTCTTCGGCGGTGGATATATTGGTTTCTTCGGTATTGAGGATGTTGAGGCCGGTGTAGAGCGACACGGTTTTGCCGGAACCCGTGGGGCCGGTGATCAGCAGCATGCCTTGTGGCTTGTCCAGCGCCGCCATGAACAGGGCTTTTTGCTCCGGCTCATATCCCAGAGCATCAATGCCCAGCATGGCGCTGGACGGGTCGAGAATACGCAAGCAAAGCTTCTCGCCGAAAAGGGTGGGCAAGGAGTTGACACGGAAGTCGATGGCGCGAGTCTTGGATATCTTGAGCTTAATGCGGCCATCCTGCGGCAGGCGACGCTCGGAGATGTCCATCTGCGACATCACCTTGAGACGGGCGGCCATCTTGCCAGCCATGGCGACCGGAGGCTTTGCTATCTCGCGTAGTACGCCGTCAATCCGGTAGCGAATGCGATAGGATTTTTCATACGGCTCGAAGTGCAAGTCGGAGGCCCCTCCCTTGATGGCATCCAGCAGCATCTTGTTGATGTAGCGCACGATAGGTGCGTCATCCTCGGCGTTACCCGTCGTGCCCTCGTCACCTGCAGGTTGCTCGTCACCTCCGGAGATGTCGATATCATCCAGGTCGGCGTCCAGCCCCTGCATGGAGGAATTACTCTTGCCCTCCAGTATTCTTTCTATCTGCTTCTGCAGTTTGTCTTCTTCGACGACGATGGTTTCGACATTGCAGCCGGTGTTGAAGCGGAAGGCATCCACCGCATCGACACGGGTGGGGTCGCTGACGGCCAGGAACAGGCGATTGCCCCGTTTGAAGATGGGCAGGGCA
>CAYGBB010000315.1:0-2877 GCA_964347985.1 uncultured Moraxellaceae bacterium | reverse complement strand
CTCCAGGACAACAGACAATGGATCCTGCACAATATCACCCAGAGGACTATTAACGACGGTGAGATGATTACCAGGCAATTGCCCACCCTGGCCATGGGCACCTTTCTAAGTTCCGAGCAGGTGAGCATCCTGGGCCTGCCTCCCTACAGTTTATCGACCCCCGACCTTATTCGTTATATCGAAACCTTGCGAGAGAGCGGCCAGGATGCTGATCAGTATTCTATCGCACTGTGGCGCAAACTCAGTGTCCCCCTGGCCACCGTGGCTATGGCGTTGCTTTCCCTCAGTTTTGTCTTCGGTTCGACACGGAGTATCAGCGCCGGTTATCGCATCACCATGGGCTCATTTGTCGGAATTGTGCTGTATTTTGCCGACCAGATGTCCATCCAGTGGGGGCTGCTGCTCAATATGAGTCCTTTTGGTACCGCAATGCTGCCTGTCCTGCTGATTTCGGGCATCACTTTCGTGCGGTTACGTAAAGCCTTTTGACCGAAGCGGCCCACTACCAGGGAACAATCAACTCCCGTCGCTGGCCGGCAATGAACTGCTCCCGGTCTGCCGCGAAGATGCGTTCCTCCATGCGGACAACCCATTGGTCGGCGGATCGCTTGATTTCATACAGGGAATAACGGGCACGCCGTTCGTCGGTGCGCACCAGGGATGATACTGATGGCACCCCCATTGCGGGGATCAGCCCCGCCGGCCCGGAGAGAGAGCCCTGTGCTGTTTTGTGGGCATGGCCAAAGAGGACCAGCTCGACCCCGTAACGCGCAATCAATGCCTGCAGGGCCGATGCATCGGTTAGACTTCGCCGCCAGCTGACGACGCCCGATATCGGGGGGTGATGGATCAGAAGAATACGGAAAAGGTGTTGACCATCCAACTGCTGCAGAAGCTTTTCCAGTTTATCCAACTGCTCATTGCCGAGTCTGCCGGTTGCCAGATGGAGTGCGCTCGGTCGGGCCGTATTTGTGCTGATCAGGGCAATATCACGACGGATGCGCAGAGTCGGAAAGAGGTCATCCAGGCTGGTGACGGCCGCAGCAGACTGCGGAGGTGAGGTATCGCCCTGCATGTAGGGCAGCCAGAAGGCAAACGATTGCTGCCAATCAGTCCTGACATACTGGTCATGGTTTCCGGGAATGACGGTGACCTGTTCGGGTGTGCCGACCGTTTGCAGCCAATCCCGGGCCGATGCGAATTCAGCCGGCAGGCTCAGATGGGTCAAGTCACCGGTAATGACAATATGGTCCGGTTGTGTCCGTTGCAGATCTTTAGAAAGAGTGGTAAGAAGCCCATCGTGCTGTTCGTGCCTGCGTTTCAGCTGCCACCGCAGACAACCGAGCATGCGTTTGTTGAGAAAATCACGTCGGCGGCTGTGCTCAACGCAGGTGATATGCGGGTCAGAGCAATGGGCAACAACGTACCCAGTGACTGCAGACGCATCGTCCGCCGCCCGGATGAACGTCCTGCCGGAGTTGAGAATGTCTGGAGATGTCGCTGGCATGATGGCCAAACCTATACAGGAAGGAGAGTGTTTTTGCAAACCTTGACTATAAAAGAGCATCAGCATGAATAAACATATCCATTTTTGCCATACATCTCCGGTACAGATCTGGGGCATGACCTCACAACAGCGAATTGAGCGTATTCTTGGTGAATCCGCCCAAAGCTGTACCGCAGATGAATTGAAAAAACTGCCCGACAGCGATACTGTGCTGATTCTCCGCGGTGATTACCTGTTCGATGACCGGTTGATCGAAAACCTTGCTGGAACACCGAATGTTCTCCTGAATTTGCAGGATCGCCAGCCGCAGTCAGCCGTTGCCGCCCATGTCCCGGCCGGCATGGCACAGCAGGCCCTGGATCTGATAAGCAGAAAGACAACGGACGATACGCTGCCCGGCGTGGAAAACCTGACTCCTTCGACATTCCCTCTATCCTTTCATAAAAAATTGCGCAAGAATGAACCGCCGTTTGTCCTCCCGATCACCGCTGAACGAAAAAAGGACCTGGAACGGCGTCTTTTCGACTGGTCCTATAAAGGCGTCACGGATCTGGTCACGAAATGGGCATGGCCCTGCCTGGCCCGCCAGGTGGTGGGACTTTGCGTCCGGCTGCATATCAGGCCCAATCAAGTCACCCTGATCGGTTTGGTGTTGGTTATCATCGCGGGGATCTCCTTTGCCACCGGCCAATACGGCATCGGACTGGCAGCGGGATGGCTGATGACCTTTCTGGACACTGTGGACGGCAAACTCGCCCGCGTGACCCTGACCTCCAGCAAATTCGGCCACTACTTTGACCATGTGATCGATCTCGTCCACCCTCCCCTCTGGTATATACTGTGGGCGATTGGCTTGCCTGACGCCCAGACAGACAGCCTGGGACTCCCATTGAACACCTTTTTCTGGGTGATCCTGGCCGGGTATGTGGGCGGCCGTCTGGTCGAAGGATCCTTCCAGTTATTGCTCGGCAGGTTCAGCATATTCTGCTGGCAGCCATTCGATTCGTATTTCAGGCTGATTACGGCCAGACGAAATCCGAATCTGATCCTGCTGACGCTCAGCTATCTCGCGGACCGTCCGGATCTCGGGCTGGTGGCTGTGACTATCTGGACGGTTGCCAGTACCCTCATCCTGCTTGTCCGGCTGGCGGCCGCTGGTTATGATCGCCTCAGACAGGGAGGACCGCTCAGCTCATGGTTGTCCGAGGCGGATACGCCCAGGTATAACCACTCGCGTGCGGCCCGGATTTTTGCAGGCCATGCGGGCCGCTGATCCGCAATGAAATGGCCGTGGCAACGTTTCCAATTGATCAGCCAGTACGGATCGGAGTTCTGTACAATCCGCTGAGTGGTAAAAACCGTCAGGACCC
>CAYGBB010000314.1:0-2878 GCA_964347985.1 uncultured Moraxellaceae bacterium | reverse complement strand
CTCCTGATTCCTGCATATACGTTCGGGCCAAATTCTGCCTGTCGCTGTGCTGACCTGTCCAGCTACATAACTTCTTCATACTTGACGCAACATGCTCGAAATTAAAGTCTGACTATGGGAATGTAACCGTATTGCTCCAATCGGAATTATCTTCTGACGCCAGCGTCATGCATCTGAAGAATTACACGCTACGAGGGCCAGGCGTTTGCGCTGGTGATTTTATATACGCTGACGTCAGTGACTGAAACCGTCAGTCAGCCGCAATAACCAATCAAGGAGGCCATGTGCCAATACCTGACTTTCAGAGTGTTATGCGCCCGGTGCTTGAAACCGTAAAGGATGGCACACCACTACCGCTTGGTTTGCTAAGGAATATGGTGGCAGATGCCTTTGGACTCACCGATGATGAACGCAAGGAGCGGCTGCCTTCCGGCCAGCAGACGGTGATTAACAACCGAGTCGGCTGGTCGCGGACATACTTGAATAAAGCGGGTCTGCTCACCATCCCTGCAAAGGGTATGGTGCAGATTACCGAGCGCGGCAAACAGGCATTGGCCAATGGCCCAGAACGGATCACGGTTGCCTGGCTTAAACAATTTCCTGAGTTTGCCGACTTCCACACCAATAAACCGCAAGAGCCTGGCACAGTCATTTGCAGTGATCCAGAGATTGCAGAGGCTACACCTGATGAGCAACTCGTTGAAGTTCATCAGGCCCTGTTGCTGTCGCTGGCCGATGACTTGCTGGCTCAGGTTAAGGCTGGGACTCCAGGCTTCTTCGAACAGTTGGTGGTCGATCTGATGCTAGCTATGGGCTACGGCGGCTCCCGGAAAGAGGCTGGAAAAGCGACCCAAGCTACCAATGATGA
Source organism: uncultured Moraxellaceae bacterium (assembly GCA_964347985.1). Classification (GTDB taxonomy): domain Bacteria; phylum Pseudomonadota; class Gammaproteobacteria; order Pseudomonadales; family Moraxellaceae; genus UBA2031. The sequence goes on along the minus strand of CAYGBB010000314.1, from coordinate 2,010 downwards.
TGGTATCGACGGGATCATCAAGGAGGACAAGCTCGGGCTGGATGTGATCTATCTGCAAGCCAAGCGCTGGACCAACACAGTACATCGCCCTGAGATCGACAAGTTCATCGGGGCACTGACTCGACAGCGAGCACGCAAGGGCGTGTTTATAACCACATCCGAGTTCTCCGCTGGTGCTCGTGAAGCTGCGCTGGGATTGGATATCAAAGTTGTGCTGATAGACGGGATTGAGCTTGCCAGACTGATGGTTGAATACAACCTGGGTGTGAGTGTTAAGCAGGTGTATGAGGTGAAGCAGATCGATAGTGACTACTTTGCAGAAGAGTAATCATTGCGAACGTAGATGCAACCTGTGTGAAACGAAGGTGACACCCGTTTAGGTAGGAATCAGACTCAGGTTGCGCCGGGAAGGGAAATCTGGAGCGGGCGATGGGAATCGAACCCACGGCTCTAGCTTGGGAAGCTAGGGTATTACCATTATACGACGCCCGCTAAGGCTGGACTGATGCCAGCGGGTGCATGGTACGGATTCCGGCGCCGTTCGTCGACCTCCCCAAACATCTTTAGTCCCCCTGCATCCAGAAGCCCGCTGGCTCCGTACAGATAGTCAGGCAGACAGGAGTTTGCCCTTATCTCCGGAGATCACGCTCATGACCATTTTCCACGCCTCACTTCACGCCCCACTTCAAGTCTCAAAGACCTTGCTGCCCGTCACCCTGCTCATGGCACTGGCAGGCTGCCACACCATGGCGCCTTCCGCCCCGGCCTTCACGCAAGAAGCGCTGCCCGAGGCGGTCAAGGTGCCGGCGGGCCATGCCGTTGCACTGGAAACCGTTGGCGCCGGCGAGATTACCTATGAATGCCGTGCCAAGGCCGACAACGCAGCGCTGGCGGACTGGGTGTTTGTTGGCCCGAAGGCCGAACTGCGCGATCGTCGTGGCCGCCAGATCGGCACCTACTTCGGACCGCCCGCCACCTGGGCCGCGCAGGATGGCTCCAGCATTACCGGCACTCAGGTGGCAACGGCTCCGGCGGGCGCCGGCAACATTCCCTTCCAGCTGGTCAAGGCCAATGCCTCGGCCACCCCCGGCATGCTGGCCGGCACGGCCTATATCCAGCGCGTGGCGCTGAAAGGGGGCGCGGCACCCGCCAGCGCATGTTCCACCGCCACCGTGGGCACGCGTGAAACGGTCACCTACCAGGCCGATTACATTTTCTGGAAGGCCAGCTGACCGGGTGCATCCCCACTGAAAGGCGGCCGGTGGGCGGCTACTCAGCGGGGCCGGATGCGGTCACCTCCCGGCAGTCAGGCCCCGGCGGTCGGGTCTGGCTGCCCAGCGGCAACCGTAACGGCCGGATGGTGCTCCCACGCACATTAACGGATTGGCTTTTGACATATTCTGGCGGCCGCTGATTCCACCACCGACTCGCCGCCATGCAACGCAATGTGAATGTGTATGCCGTGATTGCCATCGCCATGCTTGCCGTGGCGCTTTTTGCTGGCTGGACCAGCTGGAGCGGCTATCGCCTCTCCACTACGCCAACCCAGATGCAGGTGCTACTGGATGCCCTGCACTGGTTTGTCATCACGCAAACCCTGATGACGCTGCTGGTGCTGGCCACCCTTGGCTGGATCTATCGCTTGCTGCGCGGGCGTGACCAGCGCGAGGCGGCCACCCGTGCCGCCATGGCCAGTGCCCACGCGGAAGTGATTCACAGCCGGGAACAGATGCAGCGCCTGAATGACCGGCAGAACGCCATGCTGGCGATGTCGCGCAAGGTGCAGTCGGCCATCGGGGTCGAGCAGTTCTCGCAGGTGCTGCTGGCGGAACTGTGTGCCGAATACGATGCCACGGCCGGTATGGTCTGGCTGAACCGGGGCCGGGTCGGCCTGCGTTCGGTCGCCGCCTGGTGCACCAGTGGTCTGGAAAACCGGCAACTGGAACTGGCGCCAGGCGAGGGGATGGTGGGGCAGGTGGCGTTGTCGGGCCGCACCACCCACTACGGAAT
>CAYGBB010000313.1:0-2890 GCA_964347985.1 uncultured Moraxellaceae bacterium | reverse complement strand
GAGTCGTCGCTCCCGGCGCGACCTAGGCACCCACTCGCTGCCCCACGGTGCGCTGCCCCACTTGCCCTCCACGTCATCGGTGAAGTCGAGCGACAGGTCGGACAGTACCTCGCGGTCATCCACGAGCACATCGGCGGTCAGCGTGTTCACATCCTGGTAGGCTTTGACACGCAGTTCGCCCAGGGTGCTAGTTACGTACCCAAACGCACTCAGGCGGTGGGTCAGGATGTAAGACCCGATTTGTGCGCCGTGGTCAGTCTGCCCCGTCATCTCGTAGATGCGCCCGTACACATCGGCGAAGTAGATGGTCTCCGCGTCGAAGGCGCCCTCATCTTTGAGCCAGGTTTCGGCCGCCATGTTATCCCACAGCCACCAGGAACCGGGCGTGAAGGCGCCGTTGGCGTCCGTGCTCTCCTTGCTATAGTCATAGACGAAGACCACATCGTTGACCGCAGACCCGTTCATCGAGGCGCTGCACATGTAGGCGTTCTGCGTGCGCCAATGCACACCCGACGTAAAGGTGCGGCGGGCGGGGCTGATGTCCAGCACCGTATCCATGATGGCATCGCTCAACTTGCGCACCTGCCGGCCGTCGTAGCTGTAGAACCCGTCTTCGGCCAGCCAGATGAGACGGCCGTTAATCTCAACAACCGATGCCTGACTCACGCAGCCCACGCCAACCTTGACGGGCTTGGGGTCAAACAGAGCCAGCCCGTTGTCGTCGAAGCCGGCAAAGACCATGGCATAGATAGAGTCGCGCTTGAACACAATCATGTGTTCGTTGAACGGAGCCAGGGCGGTAATGCCGTCTGCGTCAGTGTCCACGATGGGCTCGAACGACTCCACGGGGAACACGTCGTACGCGCCATCCAAACCAGCGGCGCCCCACACCACATCGTGCTTGCGGCCTGGGATACCGGCGAGCCACAATAAGTTCTTGAAGTACCGGACATACTTGGCTTTGGGGAACTGCTCAAGCTGTGCGATGATGGCCGGGTCGTAGTCCGCACCCGCACCCACAATCACGGGGTCAGAGTTAACCTGGGCCTGATAGTTTTGCGCGGCGGCGCCACTCGTCACAGACGGCAACACGTTTGCGTTGATGTGGTAGACTTCACTGCCTGTGGCCACGAAAATGCGCTTGAACTCTGGCACCACGGCATAGGTGGCGGGCTCTGACGGTGACTCCAGAGGCTGTGCGTCGCCCGTAAACGCAACGGTGCCACCATACGGATAGGACGTATTGGGAAATGCCACAGCGTCGTGCTGAATGGACGCCGCCGCCGTGCCAGCAATCAAACCGCCGCCGTCTACATCGAGGCTGTTCCACAGCAAGCTCAGAAACACCGGCGCAGTTTCTAGCCTTGCCAGAACCAGGCCCACAATGTGGCTGGTGTTGGGGATAAGGTACATGTTGGTGCCTGTAGCCTGCACCCCTACCGCGCCGTCCAAAGCCGTGTCGCGCACCGTAAAGCGCAACCAGTAACGAGAGGTGCCACCAATGCTCAACTGCGCCCAGTCAGCCGGTGGCACAAGGGCAAAGCGAAACTCGCTGCCACCAGACACCAACAAATGCTGTCCGTTTATGCGGCCGTTCATAGTAGGCGGCGTCGCAACGGTCGCCCAGCGCGTCCCGGTCCAATACTCGGTATAGGCCAGAGACGCATTGCTATTGGTCGCAGACAGAGACACGCCTAAGCCCACTACACCAGCAGGAACCGAAGTGAGTCCTAGATACCAACGGTCCCCAACAGGAAGGTTGCTAAGGTCACACGTGGTGGCAGGCGCTGTGAATGTGCCCTCAGGCGACTCCTTCACAAAGCGCCATTGCTGCCCGTTCGTGGCCCCTTGGTCATCAGCCGGAATGAGTGCGCTCACACCCCGGTACCCAGGCCGCGTCTGCAGCGTGCTCTTCGGACACCACACATTCCGGGCGTCCAGGAGCTGTGTGGGCCCGGCATCCTCAGTCTGCTCGTTGATACCGCCCTGGAACCCCGCCAGCCCTGCGTACGTGAGGTTCTGCCGCACTGTTACTCCGCGGTGATGCGCGGCTCCTGCTTGGCCTTCTTGGGAGCCGGCTTGCTCAGCTCAAGCGCAGCGACGCGGCCAGCCTCGGCATCGAAGCGGCTACGAATGGCCTCGAAGTCGGCCTTGCGCGGGAGCGGGTAGTTGCGATTGACCTTGCGCAGGAAGACGCGCTTCCACACCTCGCGCCGGGCCTTGGCCTTGTCCCGCTCGTCGGCGCACTGCGCCTCAGAGGGGCCCACCGAGATCTCGGAGTCCATCATACGAAGGTAGCAACGCAGGTCGTCGAGCGGCCAGTCCGGCTCCGCCTCCCACGTCGTCGGCTCTCGCGCCTCAACCAGGCAGCCCGTCAGGGCCTGGTGCCGTCGGCGATCGCGGCCCAGCAGGAAGGTGCCCTTCTCGTAGGACATCTTCATGCGCTTGTAGGGCGGGATCGCCAGACGCATGCGAACGGCCTGGAACCCCTCTTTGGCCCCCGAGCGCGCAGTGGTGAAGCTCTGCGAAGGGACGTACGTGGCGCGAATGGTTCGCGGGGAGGCCTTCGGATTCGCCTCGCGGCGGGCCTGCTTGATGCCCGTAACGGGATTCAGCACAGAGCCGCCAACCTCTACGTGTGCCGGCGCATCGGGGTCGCCGGTCATGTTGGCCACCCAAATGTGATCCGGGCGCTCCTGCTTCGCCTTCTGCTCGGAGCCGTCCATCGACTCCACGCGCTGAACAAGATTGCCCCACTGGCGCACCAGCTCTTTGGCAACCTCTACCTCGAAGCTGTCCTCGCTGTTCGGGCCCAGCTCGAACTCTGCCCCGGACACATAGCCGGGCAGGGCACGATTCGTGTTGTTCCGCAGTGTTACCAGTTCCATCA
>CAYGBB010000312.1:0-2893 GCA_964347985.1 uncultured Moraxellaceae bacterium | reverse complement strand
CGTTTGCCTTGTCCTGCGACTGGGCCTGTGCCGCCTCATCCAGCGGCTCATCGGCAAACAGCGCATCAATATCATCCATCGGCCCACCGGCCGCCGCAGCAGCAGGTGCAGCAACCGTCGCATTCGGATCGCAGACCGGCGCCACCGGGTCGGCACGCAGCATGAAGTACTGCACTCCGCTGTCAGGATCGCCGAACATGTTTTCGCCCATGCGCAACAGCTGGCCATGGATCATTTCACCGGTGCCAATCACCAGCGTGAGAATGAGCAACGCAAACACTGGCAGACTGGAGAACCACTCTGACAAGGTACGATTGAGGAAAAAAGGCTTCTGGTTCATAAAGCAGGCCTGACGTTTATTGTGATCCTGACCGGCAAGCAAGTGTGCCGGAATTCATTTTGCAGCCACCACCAACAAAACCGGCAGCAACGATGACCGAGACAAACACGAAAAACCCCTGCAAGCAGGGGTTTTCTCAGCTCACGCCAGCTTATTCAAGCTTTTGTGCGCACTCGGCATTACTCGGCTCAACCTGGCAACGCACTTTCTTCAGCACAGACATCATGCGTTTGTCATAGATGCCTTCGTTGGTCAGGGAAATGCGGGAATCGCGCATCATGTTGATGTGCTTTTCCTTGTCTGCCTCGGGAATCTGCATCCAGAAGCGCTTGTCGATCTGGGCTTCTGCATCGGTGATCAGCTTCATGGCACGCGGATACTGCGCCTGAATGTAATCACGCGACTTCTGGCCAAAACCTTCCGGGAACTTGTCACGACGGATGATGACCTGAAGGGTCAGCTGCACCAGCGGGAAGTTCACAATGGCGCCCTTGGTACCAAGGCCCTTGTGCAGTTCCAGCGGCTTGAAGGCAGCGGCCGGTGCGCCAATGATGTCGACGGAGCCATTATTGAACTTGCCGGCAAAGTTGGTCACATCGGAGGCGACTGGCTGCGCGCCAACCTGCTGCACCAGTTTGGCCTGGGCCTTGTCATAATCCAGTACGGCAATCTTCTTGCCGGAGAGCTTGCCAACCGTGTTGATGCTGCGGTCATTGACGAACAGGTAGGCCGCGCCCATCGGGGTAATGCCGACCACTTCGTAATTGCCACTCACCATCAGCTTGGCAGCCGCCGGGGTTGCCACTGTCGCCAGCGCTTTCTGGTGCATGGCATAGCTGGGCAGTGCGCCCAGCGAGTCCATGCTGCCGGTGAACGAGTTGAACTGGCGACCACGCAAGCCAGTCATCACCACCGCATCACACTGGCCCGCCTTGAAGTCTTCACCGGCAATCTTTTCGTCGGTATAGGCCTTCATGTCGATGTTGGCGCCCCACTTGGCAGCGGCCAGCTTGTAATCCTTCATCATGTTGAACACATCCCCCTGGGCACCAATGATGTCCCAGACACACAGCATCTGCTTGCCGGCAGCCAGGGCAGAGGTGGAGGACAGGGCCAGGGCAGCACCTGCCACCAGCAGGCGGGCGCTACGGGAGTACTTCGTCAACGTTTGCATGAATTGCTCCTGAAAAAATGCTTCAGCTAGGTAACAGGGTACTGGCGACCTCAGAGGAGGTCGTCGATCTCTACGCCTTCATCCTGAAGAACCGGTTTGTCATCCCAGAACTTGCCCAGACTGCCCGGTGGGGTACGGCTACCGGTTTTCTCAGTCCAGAAACGGTCGGAAATGTTCTGTACGATCAGGAAGGCCATTTTGTCGATGAGACGGTAATTCGGGTTGGCGGCCATTTCCTGGGTGGCGGCAAAGGCCGTGATCGAATCACGAATCAGCGCCTCGTCACCCTTGGTATAGGCGGACATGGCATACATGGCATGCGGCAGACGTACACCGCTGCGCTCACCGACCCGCATGCTCTGCTTGATGGTTTCCCACGGATCGCCCTTGCCTTCACCGGCGCCAGGCAGCAGGTTCCAGATGGCCGCACGGGTCGCCATCGGAGCGCCCCACCACTTGTTGTTGTCGAGGCACTGCATGCCACGCTCAACCTTGGCACCAATATCCTTGGGCACACCGACGGCCTGCTGTGCCGTGATGTCATTCACGATGGACTGCACACCCACCACCATGCCCATCAGGTAGATCAGCTCGTCAAAGTCATTCTTGAACTTGGGGCACTTGTCGCCGATCGGTGACTTGCGCTTCACTTCGTAATGATTCACGAAGTGCTGGTAACCGGTGTATTGACGACGGGCCGCCAGCTCAGCTTCGCGCTTCTGCTGGATACGGGCATCCTGGGCTTCATCAATCAGGTTGGCGCGGGAAGCGCGCAGGTAGCGCAGCTCGTGCTCAAAGGACTTCTGCTCGGCACACAGGCCGGCGGAGGCGTACTGAAGCACCAGAATCTGGTCGGCATCGGCCTTAAGACCCCAGGCAACACCGAGCATGAGCGGGGTAATGGCTTCGCCTGCGGCGCAGCCCATTTCGGTGTCGTCCATCTTCAGCAGGGGCGGAACGATGTGCTTCTCGGTGAAGCGCATGGCGATATTGGCGCCGGTCTTGTTGATCTGCGAGCAGCCAGAGAGCAGGGCCGTTCCAGTCACAAATGCGCCGATGACGCCCCAACGGAGCAGACGATGTGTAGCCATCATGGAGATCCCCTCAAGGTTCTTTGTTTTTATATTGAAGCCCGGCCGTCGCTTGTTGTTGTATGACGGCAAACCCATTGGCAGGTCAAAATTTGCTGGGCAACGATAGCATCAAGCCGGAAAACAGAAAAGCCGCCAACAGGCGGCTTTTCTGTGCTTTTTTGTCATCCGGGGCCTTTTTTTGCAGGCCCGGATGACCGGACTCAGGCCTGGGCAGTCTCGGCAGCCAGTTCCTTCATGGACAGCTTGATACGGCCGCGCTGATCCACATCCATCACCTTGACCTTA
>CAYGBB010000311.1:0-2911 GCA_964347985.1 uncultured Moraxellaceae bacterium | reverse complement strand
CGATTTCTCGGCCTCGGCACTTAACTACCTGGCCGGCTGGCTATCTGACCGCAGTGGCCGGCGCAAGGTGTTTGCGCTGGCGGGCTACAGTTTTTCGACGCTGGCCAAGATCATTCTGCTGCTCTCCAGTTCGATTGCGGGGCTGGCGCTGTTCCGTGTGATCGAGCGTCTGGGCAAGGGCTTTCGCGGGCCGCCGCGTGATGCCTGGCTGTCGACGATTGCCGCGCAGGAGTCACGGGGTTATGCCTTCGGTGTGCACAAGGCGCTCGATAAATCGGGTGCAGTGCTCGGCCCACTGGTAGCTTACGGCCTGTTATCGTGGCTGGGTGAGACGCGAGAGGGTTTTCAGGTTTTGTTCTGGGTGGCATTTGTGCCGGCGGTGCTCAGCGTAATCGTGCTTGGGCGCATCAAGGATCAACCTGGCCAGCGTTTTGAGCGCGAAAGGATTGGTGAGAGCTGGAAGCTGCTGAGCCCCGGCTTCAAGCGTTTCATGTTGCCATCCGGTGTTTTTGCACTGGCTTATTTCAGTCTTGGTTTTCTGCTGCTGCGCGCCCACGAGATTGGTTTCAGTGTGACGCAGATCGTGCTGCTCTATGCCTTGTTCAACATCGCCTGTGTGATCGCCGCGCCACTGGTGGGCAGGCTTGGCGACCGCATCGGGCGTTCGCACATCGTCATGGGCGGCTACGCGCTCTACGGACTGATCAACCTTGGCCTCATGTTTGCCGGCACGCACGGGCAACTCATCGCGCTGTTCGTCGTGTACGGTGTTTTTTATTCGATTGATGAGGCGCAAGGCAAAGCGTTCATTGCCGATATCGAGCCGCATCACCGTGCCACGGCCATCGGCGTTTACAATTTTTCGACAGGTCTTGTTTATGTGCCGGCTTCACTGATCGCCGGTGCGCTGTGGATGCGCGCGCCGGATATGGTTTTTGCGCTCGCGGCGGCATTGTCGTTGATGGCCATTGTGCTGTTTCTGATGCTGCGGCCGGCGGGATCAATAACCGCATAATGACGGTAACCGTAAGCACCACCCCGGCGCTATTTTATTGATTGCTACTCATCGGGTTCAGGTTTTGTTTGCGATGATGGTTCATCGTTCGTCACAAGGCTTGGTGAAAGGCTCGCGCATGATCTGGATGGTGCTGTGTTCAATTCTGAAACGCTCATGCAGTTGCGCGGTCACTGCCTGCAAAAAAGTGTCATCGGGGTGCCCGCCGGGCATCACCAGTTGCGCCGTCAGGGCAATCTCCGAGGTGCCCATGGCCCATACGTGCAGATCATGCACATGCGTCACGCCCGGCTGTGTTTCCAGGAGTGCTTGCACGGCATGCAGATCAACGCCGGGCGGCACGCCGTCAAACAGCAGGTGCACCGACTGCCTGAGGAGACTCCAGGTGCCGGCCACGATAACGACGGCAATCAACAGGCTGACCACTGGATCCAGCCAGGTCCAGCCCTGCCATAGGGCGAGGGCAGCCGCCACCACCACGCCCGCCGACACCAGCGCATCCGCCGCCATGTGCAGGAAGGCGCCACGAATATTGAGATCGTGCTCGCCGCCGCGCATGAACAGCAGGGCTGTGGCTGTGTTGACCACAATGCCGACACCAGCGACGGCCATGATGGTCATGCCCTGGAGCGGCTGTGGTGATTGCAGCCGGTGCAGGGCTTCCCAGACGAGTGAGCCCATCGCTACCAGCAAGAGCACTGAATTGATGAAGGCCGCCAGTATGCTGGCGCGTTTCCAGCCATAAGTGTAGCGCTCATCGGGCAGCCAGCGCCCGGCGAGTGCGCCTACCCAGGCCAGCACCAGTCCGGCCACATCACTCAGGTTATGGCCGGCATCCGCGAGCAGGGCAAGGGAATCGACCTTCCAGCCGTAGAAGGCTTCCACGACCACAAAGGCAATGTTCAGCGCGATGCCGATAGCAAAGGCGCGATTAAAACTGGTCGGGGCATGACTGTGGTTGTGATGATGATCGTGATGATTATTAGCGTGATCGTCATGGCTGTGGTGAGGGTCATGGTGATCGTGATGATGGCTGGCGCTCATGGGGCGGACTTCTCCTTGCGGCACAGCAGGGCCGGTGAGGGGTAATTTTCTCGCACACGGAGCATTCATGGTGTGGGCGAAGCGGAGTGTGCCTATGCATCAATGCCGGAACGGCGCAGCCTTTGGCTTTTACCCCCTGTGCGTTGCGGCTGCAACTTTGTCATGGCGGGGCTCGCCATTGTAGCGGTGTTATATGGCCGCGTGCTGGCAGACAGCCGTTTTTTACCGTGTGGCAAGCAGGGTTTCCAGTGCGTCAGCCAGCAGCGGGTGCAGGTCAATGCCGTTGGAGGCATGCGGGATGGTGTTGCAGGTGACGAGCCTGTCGATGTCGGCCTGCTGGAGGGTGGCAAAAGAGTTTTCAGCAAACACCGCATGCACACCAATGCATACCGGCGGCAGCATGCCGGCACGGTGCAGATGCACGGCGGCGGCGGCCATGGTGTGGCCGGTGGAAATGATGTCGTCGAGCAAAACGGGCGTGTGACTCTTCCAGCGCTCGATATGCGGCACCGACACGCTGACATCTCGATCACCGCGCCGGGTTTTTTCCAGAATGGCGAACGGACAGGCGGCAGCACGCGCCACTTCCGCTACCCACTGCTCGCTTTCTGCATCCGGGCCGATCAGCACGGCATTAGGGTAATGCTGGCGCAGCCAGCAGGAAATTGCCGGGGCCGACGGCACGTTGATGGTGGGAATGGTGTAGACATCGCTGAGCGAATGAATGCGGTGCAGATGCGGATCCACCGTGATCAGGCCGTCGAGAAAACCGGAAAGCCAGCGTGCAAAATGGCGCGCCGTGGTGCCTTCCCCGGCATGAAAGGGTTGGTCCTGGCGCATATAGGCCAGATA
>CAYGBB010000310.1:676-2917 GCA_964347985.1 uncultured Moraxellaceae bacterium | reverse complement strand
TTGATTCTCGACTCGGCCATCCCTGCCCGAGAAACAGCTTGCTGAAAAGACTTTTCCAGCAAGCTGCTAAGCTTGCTACACAAGTCAAAAGCCCGTGTGGTGGCCATGACTGGCGCAGGAGCACTTTTTGATGCAGGTGACTTACCACTTCCGCTTTGATAATGGCCAGGAAAGGTTGTTTGCACTGACGCTGGATCCGGTATCTCTCGAGTCGGTTGATGCGCTGCCAGCGAATTTGCCGGCATGGACAGCACTGGGGTTTGAGCAGTGCGCACATTGTCCGCTGGACTCTGCATTGACGGCGCTGTGTCCCCTGGCGGCACGCCTTTCACAGGCGGTTGACGCCTTCGAGGCTGTGCTGTCGCATGACCAGGTTAAGGTCGTGGTGCTGACTGAGGAGCGTGAAATTCACGTTACTACCACGGCACAGCGCGCCACCAGTGCCTTGCTGGGGCTGATTTCTGCCACCAGCGGCTGTCCGCATACGGTATACCTCAAACCCATGGCGCGCTTTCACCTGCCCTTTGCCAGCGAAGAAGAGACGATTTATCGCGCCGTTTCCATGTATTTGCTGGCACGTTATTTTCAGCAGGGTGAAAGTGATACGCTGGATGTGCATCTGGACGGCCTGACCACCATTTATCGCCATTTGCAGACCGTCAATGCCGCTACCGCAAGACGGCTGCAGGCGGCTGCAAAAGAGGGCGATGCGGCGGTGAACGCGATTATCCTGCTGGACATGTATGCCAAGGCGCTGCCGGCAGTGATTGCGGATAGCGTGGATGAAGTGCGCTATCTGTTCAGGGATTATCTGCTGCCCCGTCCTTTCTGAAACGGAATGGTTTGTTTGAGGGGCGTCGATGTATGTCACCTGCTGCCGCTCACATTTCGAAGTCGTCGATGATGATGTAACCATCATCGGAGCGATTGACCTGGGTGATGCCGGGGCTTTCTTCTTCCAGGCGCCGCAGCTCGGTTTGCTGGCGCAGAATGGTTTTCTGTTGTGCATCAATCTGGGCCAGCAGGCGCTGGTTCATGTTCAGCAGATCGGCATATTCCAGGGTTTTTTTCAGCGTCATGACCAGTTCAATGTCATCCCATGGCTTGGGAATAAAGCGGTAGATTTCGGCCTCGTTGATGGCGGCGAGCAAGCCACTGACATCGGTATAACCGCTCAGGATGATGCGTATGGCCTCGGGCTGGCGCTCCCTGGCTATTTTCAGAAAGCTGACGCCATCCATTCTGGGCATGCGGTAGTCGGACATGACCAGGCTGTAGGAGTGTATGTCCAGCGCGGCCACTGCATCTTCCGGGCGCTCAAAAATATCCACGATGCAATCCGGAATCCTGATGGTTCTTTTCAATGCCTTGAGGATGCTGGGCTCATCATCCAGTAGAAGTAATCGTGTCATTGTCAGTGTTCCTCCACTCCGGCTCGAATGCTGCAGACTAACAGTCGTATGCGTTTTTTACGGTTGCGGTGATTACGGAATGCCGGCGTGCCGGGGGGGCGTGATGGGTAGCCATATCGTGAAACAGGTGCCAGTGCCGGGCGTGCTGGTAACGTCAATGCGGCCATGGTGGCGCTGGATGATGCCATAGGAGAGCGAAAGCCCGAGGCCGGTGCCAGAGCCCATGGGCTTGGTGGTGAAGAAGGGGTCAAAGATACGGTGCAGGCTGGCCTCGGAAATTCCGCTGCCGTTGTCTTCGATGCGCACAAAAACCTGCTCATCAACGTGGCCGGTATGAATGCTGATACGGCCTTTTTTTTCTATGGCCTGCGCGGCATTCACCAGCAGGTTCATGAAAACCTGATTGATCTGCCCGGCCACACACTCTACCAGTGGCAGTTCGCCGTAGATTTTTACGAGATCGGCCTTGTGCCGGAATTCATTGCGCAGAATGTTGAGCGTGCTGTCCAGGCACTGATGCAAATCCGTCATCTGCATGCTGGCGTCGCCAGTGCGCGAGAAGTTGCGCAAGTCCTGCACAATCTGTCGTACTCGTTCCAGCCCCTCTTGCGACTCTTCCAGAATTTCACTGATTTCCTGCGCTTGCGATTGTGCCTCTGCTGCCGGCACTAGCGGTGCCGCACCATGGCGGGCGGCAATGGTTTCACCGCGTGCAATCACTTCCTGCTGGTCGTGGAAGAGTCTTTTCAGCGCATTCATATTACTGCCGAGAAAGCTGATGGGATTATTGATTTCATGAGCGACACCAGCGGCCAGCAGGCCCAGTGAG
>CAYGBB010000310.1:0-666 GCA_964347985.1 uncultured Moraxellaceae bacterium | reverse complement strand
GCAATTGCTGGCGAGTATCCCGTAATTCGGCAATAAGGCGGGTATGGTCCTCGCGCTCCATCGCCAGGAACTGATTGCTCAGCCTGAGGTCATCCCGGGTTTCCATATTTTCCAGGGTTTTGAAGGTGAGGGTAGCCAACTGGTGACTGTTGGCGATGTCCTGCCCGCTGAAGAGCGGGCAGGTCACATTGGCGGCAGGCATTGAGGTGCGCAAGTAAAGCCGTGCCCGCAGACCATTGTGGGTGCGAATCTTGAGCTCAAGCAGGGAGACGGGGCCGTCACTACCGGGTATTTCCCAGTGCGAGGCGGCCTCATCCTCCCACGGGCGCCATGCCAGTGCCTGGGTGAGTTCTGCCTCGGGAAAGTTCTGGTGCAGCCATTGATAGGCTTCGCCGTTTTTACGGTAGAGCCGGATGCCGACACTTTGCAGATTGCAGACAATGCGCACACGTGTGAGCAGGCCGACATGAATGTTTTGATCATTGAAGTGAGGCTGCGATTGATGTTCCAGGTGATGCAGCCATTCCAGACTCTCGGCCAGAATAGCCTGATATCGCGCCGCACGCTGTGTGGCCTGCTGTGCCGCCTTGATATCCTGTGTCTGGGCCAGCAGGAGACACATACTGTGCAAGGCAGCCTGATCGCTGCCCAGGGCCTGGATCAGCC
>CAYGBB010000309.1:0-2928 GCA_964347985.1 uncultured Moraxellaceae bacterium | reverse complement strand
GCGATATCCTGATTGATGAAGAAACCCTGTTTGCCTTTTACGACGAACGTATTCCGCCCGAGATTGCCAGTCTGGCCAGTTTTGAAGGCTGGCGTCGTGGTGTCGAGCGCGAAGATGCCCAGCACCTGTTTCTGACGCGCGAATACCTGATTGCCCGTGATGATGCCGAGGCGAGCGACAGTGATTTTCCGGACGAGCTGGATATGGGGGGGGGCCGCTTTGCCCTGGATTACCGTTTCGAACCAGGCCATGGCGCAGACGGCGTCACCATGCTGGTGCCGGTGGGCTTGCTGGATGAGGTGGATGAAGCGCGCCTGGCCTGGCTGGTGCCCGGTCTGCTGCCGCAAAAAATCGAGGCATTGCTGAAAAACCTGCCCAAGCCGGTGCGGCGCCTGCTGGTTCCGGTGCCGGATACCGCGGCGGCATTGATGCAGGAGTTGGCAGACGGGCAGGGCGAACTGCCCGCACGACTGCTCACGGCCTTGCGCCGGCGCGGTGTCGCCGTCAGCCCGGAGGACGTAGACGATAACGGTCTGCCGCCCCATTTCCGCTTCAATATCCGCGTGCTGGGAGAAAAGCAGCAGGTAATGGCCGAAGGGCGGGATCTGGTGGCCTTGCGCCGGGGTTTGCGCGAACAGGGCGGGCAGGCCATCCAGGCCCCTGCGGCCTCCGGACTGGAGCAGACAGGGCTGGCCGACTGGCCGTCTGTCGACATTCCAGAGTCGGTGGCACTCACCGTAAAAAGCATGCAAAGCCGGGTGTATCCGGCTCTGGTGGACGTGGAGGGGCGGGTGGACCTGCGCCTGTTTGCCACCCGACGGGAGGCGGAGACCGCCCATCCACGCGGGCTCGGCGCCCTGTTCCGCCTTCGTTGCGCTACCGAATTCAAGCAGGCCGCCAAGCGGGTCGGGGACAACAAGGCCCTGACCCTGCAGTTTTCGCCATATGGGAACCGCGCCACACTTGAGGCCCGCTTCGCCCTCGCATTGTCCGACCAGATCTTTGTGGCGGGTCAGTCACTGGTTTACACTCGCGAGGCCTTCGAGCAGCGTCTCAGAGGCCGCCGGCCCCTGATTCTGACCGAGGCCGAGCGCATGACAGGGATCGTGACCCGGATTTACGCAGCTGCCGCCGCAGTACAGGCGCGGCTGGGGGACTTCAAGGCCCCCGTGTTTGCGCGTGCCGCAGCGGACATGCGGGCGCAGCTATCTGCATTGCAACTGGCGGATTTTCTGGGGTCGGTATCGTTCGAGCGCTGGCAGCACTATCCACGCTATTTCAGTGCGCTGGCCATGCGGCTCGACAAGCTGCCGAACAATGCGGTGAAGGATGACCAGGCGTCGGCCGAGATGAGCCGGCGTTGGCAGGAATATGAAACACGGCGCCAGCAATTGCAGGCGCGCGATATTGATTCAGCTGCACTCTCGGATTACCGGTGGCTGCTGGAAGAATACCGTGTCTCGCTGTTTGCCCAGACCCTGAAGACGGCCGTGCCGGTATCGGCCTCCCGTCTCGACAAGCTCTGGGGCGAGATTCCCAAATAAAAGGGCACTGCCCTCGACACAGGTAAACAGATTAATGAAACAGATCGTCATCAGCGGTACCGGCCTTTTTACGCCGTCCGAAAGCATCAGCAACGACGAGCTGGTCGAATCGTTCAATGAGTATGGCCGCCGCTTCAATGAGCGTAACGCCGAGGCTATCGAGCGTGGCGACATCAAGGCCATGGGCCCCTCCAATGCCGAGTTCATCGAAAAGGCATCGGGCATCAAGTCCCGCTTTGTCATCAACAAGTCTGGTGTGATCGATCCGGATCGTCTTTATCCGGTCATTCCGGATCGTAGCGACGAAGAGCATTCCCTGCAGTGCGAGATGGCCATTACTGCCATTACCGAGGCACTGAAGCAGGCCAACAAGTCGCCGGAAGATATTGATGCCGTGATCGTTGCCTGCTCCAACATGCAGCGCCCGTATCCTGCCATGTCGATTGAAATCCAGGCCGCCATGGGCATGAAGGGCTGGGCCTTCGACATGAACGTGGCCTGTTCGTCGGCCACCTTTGGCCTGCAAATGGCGGCAGATTCGATTCGCTCCGGTTCTGCAAAGTGTGTGCTGATGGTTAACCCGGAGGTTTGTTCCGGTCATCTGGAATGGCGTGACCGTGACTGCCATTTCATTTTTGGGGATGTCTGCACGGCCGTGGTGATCGAGTCCACAGATACCTGCACGGTGCCGAATGCATTTGAAATCATCGGCACCAAACTGCAGACCCAGTATTCGAATAATATCCGGAACAATTTCGGATTCCTGAATCGTTGTGACGAGTCGGGTATTGATCAGCGTGACAAGTTGTTTGTGCAGCATGGCCGCAAGGTATTCAAGGAAGTTTGCCCGATGGTGGCCGAGCAGATCTCCACACATCTGCAGGAGCTTTCAGTTCCGGTTGAGCAGGTAAAGCGCATGTGGCTGCACCAGGCCAACCTCAGCATGAATGACCTGATTGCCAAACGAGTGCTGGGCCGTGACTTCACGCGTGAAGAAGCGCCGGTCATTCTGGACCGCTATGCCAATACCAGCTCGGCTGGCTCCATCATCGCCTTCCACCTGAATCGTGACGATATCCAGTCTGGTGAGACCGGGGTCATCTGCTCCTTCGGTGCGGGCTACTCGATTGGCAGCATCATTGTGCGCAAATGCTGATGGATGCCAACGGCTGATCAGTCAGTTACAAACGGAAACGCAAAAGCCGCATCCAGATGATGCGGCTTTTGCGTATAAAGTGATGCCCGCTGAAGTTAAACATGTTTCACCGGTTACAGAAGGCAGGCTGTAACAAACTGGCAGCCAAGGCTGCCTCTGCAGGGATAGCTGCCTGGCCATCCTGCTTAATTCTCCGCGCTCATGGCGCTGATTACACAAGGAGCAACA
>CAYGBB010000308.1:0-2932 GCA_964347985.1 uncultured Moraxellaceae bacterium | reverse complement strand
CTGCCATTCCGGCGGCATCCACAGGTGCTTCAGCCGTCCGGTCAGCCCGCCCGGCTTGCCCATGTCACGAAACATATCGACATATTCGTGGGTCCAGTTCACGAACAGGTTGTTCGAGTTGATCGGGCGGGTAATACCGTAACGGATGGGTTCTCCGGCCTTTTCTTCGGTAAACGTGCCGAACAGCCGGTCAAAAATAATGAACACGCCGCCATAGTTGGTGTCGATGTAGTCCGGGTTGCTGGCGTGATGCACGCGATGGTGATTCGGGGTGTTGAATACATACTCGATGGCCGGGTGAAGTTTGGTCACCAGGGTGGTGTGGATGAAGAACTGGTACACCAGCGACAGGGCAAAGCTCACACCAATCCACACCGGATTAAAGCCGATCAGAGCCAGTGGCACATAGAACACCCAGCCGCCGTTAAAGATGTTGGTGGCATTCTGACGCATGGCGGTGGAGAAGTTCATGCGCTCGGAAGAATGATGGGTGACATGGGCACACCACATCCAGCGCACGCGATGTGATGCACGGTGAAACCAGTAGAACACGAAATCGGTCAGCACCCAGAGCAGGGCACCGGTGGCCCAGTTCAGCTCGATGTCGAGCAGGCGATAGTGGTAAGCCAGCGCATACAGCGGAAAGGCAATGATGCCGGCGAACAGCAGCTCAGTGATCTGGTAACCCGCACCCAGCATGAAGTTCCGGATCGCTTCTCCGGTATCCATCAGCTTGGGGTCATCCTTGATACGCAGATATTCCCATATGGCCACACCCAGAAATACCGGCGTGGCAATCATGAAGATCATCTGGCGTTCGTCCAGAGCCAGCCACGGAGCAATGACCGCCCAGAGTTCGGCCATACCACTTTGGGTCCAGACGTTGGACATCATCTCGATGAGGCTCATTGCAGCTCCCCGCTTGTTGTTGTGAGTGCCGGCGCCAAGACCGGGTTTCTGATGTGGTCATTATTTCGGCAATCCAGGGTTGTTTATTGACTATAAATGCCTATAAATTGACTATCCATGCCACTTGATTTGATGTTTTGGCAAAGGAAGGCAAGAGGAACGACATGGCTAGCATCATTCGTGTGACCGGGGCCTGGACGCAGATATTGGCGGACTGGCTGGATAGCGAGCATCTGCCAGCCCCGGATATTCGTGTGGAGCTGGCCCGTTGGTCACCTGAAGACATTGTTCCTATCCCGGTCTGGCGCAACCTGCTTGAGCGGGCCACCGCATTGCGCCCACAACTCCATGCCCCGGGCCTGGCCATTGGCGCCATGGTGCAGCCTCGTCATGTCGGGGTGATGGGATACGTGGTATTGGCCAGCAGCAACCTCGGTGAAGCGTTGCTGGCCTACCAGCGCTACGAACGCTTGTTTTATGGCGCGGATCTGGCCGAGGTCAGCATGGAAGGCGGGGATGTCGAAATCCGCTGGACACTCAGCAGTGCCGATATGGGGCAATTGGTGGATTCTGTCGGGATTGCCTCACTCATTTCATTTCTGCGCCGACAGGTAGAAGGCCCACCGCCGCCATCCCTGATTACCTTTATCAATTCAGCGCCAGCAGACAAGGCAGAAATTGCCGCCTATGAAGATTTTTTCGGTTGCACTGTGCGGTTTGATGATGCGTATACGCGCGTGCGCTTTCCCATCAGTTATCTCACCATTCCCATGCCGCACAGCGATCCGGGATTGCGTGCGTTGCTGGACAGGCAGGCACAGGCATTACTGCTGGCGCTACCGGATTCCGATGCATTTGATCGCGCCTTGCAGCAGGTGATGCTGAGGTTATTGCCCGAGAACAGCGCTACGTTGCAGCGCGCTGCAGATGCACTGCATGTCTCGGGGCGCACCTTGCAGCGCCGTCTTGATGCGCGGCACCTGACATGGCAGCAATTACTGGATCGCACACGGGAACAACTGGCGCGGCAATATCTGGCAGACCGGTCTTTGTCGCTAGGTGACATTGCGTTGCTACTCGGGTTTTCCGAGCAGAGTGCATTCAACCGGGCGTTCCGGCGCTGGACAGGCGATACGCCGGCCCGGATGCGCAAGTCGTTGGCTATGCCCTGATACAGGCTGCCTCAGCCCAGCGCCTTTCGCCACAGCCACCCACCCAGCAGCATGAACGAGGCAATCATTGCCAGCATGTGCCGGTTGCGATAGAGCCAGCTGCCATTCTGTTTTTCCATGTAGGCCTCCAGCTCGGGCGGTATGGACCCCTGGCCGATGATCACTTCCAGTGAGTGCGGCGTCATGTTTTCCAGCCGGAGCATGTCAATCCCGATCTCGGTTTCGGTGTCGGCGGGAATATTAAAGCGTTGCACTTTCACCAGTTGCAGTATGCCGTCCATACTTTCTTTTGCTTTCTGGTAGGCCGAGAACTGCTCCGGTGTCATCAACTCACGAAGCACATTATCGCTCAGCGTGAATGTCTTGCCGCTCACGGTCAGCTTCAGGCCTTCTTCAGGTTTGAACCGGGCCATTTCCCGGGAAGGGAAGAGCGCGATATTGGTACCGGCAGGTACCTGCACATTTCGTGGCATGATGTCGAAGGTCGTCATGCCAATGCCTCTTTCTTCACCTTCTTCGGCCAGATAGTTGGTCATTACCCAGACGGGGCCATCTTTGGGATCAACCACGAAAGATTTCGATGTCCTTGTCTTGCCGCCGCTGGCGAGCTCCTTCACATTGGTGATGATGAAGTTATCGATCAGGACGGTAGGGTAGACAGGGGCATCGGCAACGGCCGGCTGAACAGAAAACAATAAGCCCAGCAAGAAGACGGCAACAAGGCCCGGTCGAGCGTGGGTCGTGAACAGGGTAAGGGTCATGGGTAATCAGACAGTCATCAGAATTTATTGAATCCTGCCACTGGTCTTGAGGATCGACAAGTCTTATCAGGTGCTTGCAGGATTATGGTG
>CAYGBB010000307.1:0-2932 GCA_964347985.1 uncultured Moraxellaceae bacterium | reverse complement strand
GCGGAACATTTCGTAAGCCTCAGGGTGCATCTGCCAGCGCTTGTGCTTCGGCAACATTGATGGTGCCTTCGTAAATTGCGCGGCCGGTAATGGCGCCAATGATGCCGCTGGAGGCGACCACTTTCAGGCGCTTGATGTCGTCGATGTTGGTGACGCCGCCAGAGGCAATCACCGGAATGCCGCCATCACGGGCCAGCTGTGCGGTGGCTTCCACATTCACGCCCTGCATCATGCCGTCGCGCGCGATGTCGGTGTAGACAATGGCGCTGACGCCGGCATTACGGAATTGCTGCGCCAGATCGACCGCTTTCACAGTGGAGACTTCGGCCCAGCCATCGGTAGCGACCAGGCCGTCCTTCGCATCAATGCCGACAATGATTTTGCCCGGGAATGACTTACAGGCATCAATCACGAATTGCGGATCTTTCACGGCCTTGGTGCCGATGATGGCGAACGACACGCCGGCTTTCACATAGGCTTCAATCGTTTCCAGCGAACGGATGCCGCCACCGATCTGGATGGGCAGGTTCGGATATTTCTTCGCAATCGCGGTGACGATTTCGCCGTGGATCGGCGTGCCGGCAAAGGCGCCGTTCAGGTCGACCAGGTGCAGGCGACGCGCGCCCTGCTCCACCCAGTGCGTGGCCATGCCAACAGGGTCATCGGAAAATACGGTGTCGTCTTCCATGCGGCCCTGTTTCAGGCGCACGCACTTGCCGTCTTTCAGATCGATGGCGGGGATAATCAGCATGGTCACGTTCTCGTCAAACAGTCACGCGCATGGCAATGAACCTGCCGGCACGTGAAAAGAAAAATCAGGGAGCCCAGTTCAGGAAATTCTTCAGCAGCGTGAGGCCTGCGGTCGAACTCTTTTCCGGATGAAACTGCACGGCAAACATGTTGTCGCGGGCCAGCGCACAGCAGAAATCCAGACCGTAGTGCGAGGTACCAGCGCACAGGGCAGGCTCGGATGGTGCACAGTAATAGCTGTGCACGAAATAGAAGCGGCTGCCATCGGCAATGCCGTTCCACAGCGGGTGCGGTTGCGTTTGCCAGACTTCGTTCCAGCCCATGTGCGGCACTTTCAGCTTTTCACCGTTTTCGATGCGGTCGTTGCCGAAAAACTTCACGTCACCGGGATAAATGCCCAGGCCATCGACGCCGTTGTTTTCTTCCGAGCGGGCCAGCAGCGCCTGCATGCCGACACAAATGCCGAGCAAGGGCTTGTTGCCGAGAATTTCGCGCACCTCGGCATCGACACCGAATTTTTTCATCTCGGCCATGCAATCGCGCATCGCGCCCTGACCGGGCAGCACCACGCGGTCGGCCGCGCGCACACGGGCCGGATCATTGGTGACTTCGACGCGGCTGGCACCCACATGCTCAAGGGCTTTCGCCACCGAGTGCAGGTTGCCCATGCCGTAATCCAGAACAGCGACAGTCGTCATGGATTACAGGCTGCCCTTGGTAGACGGCATTACGCCCTGCATGCGCGGATCAAGTTCCACGGCACCGCGCAGGGCACGGGCAAACGCCTTGAACACCGTTTCAATCTGGTGGTGCGCATTGCGGCCACGCAGGTTGTCGATGTGCAGCGTCATGCCGGCGTGATTCACAAAGCCCTGGAAGAATTCATAGAACAGATCCACGTCGAAATCACCGACACGGGCGCGGGTGTATTCCACATTGAACTCCAGGCCGGGGCGGCCGGAGATGTCGATCACCACGCGTGACAGGGCCTCGTCCAGCGGCACATAGGCGTGCGCATAACGACGGATGCCTTTCTTGTCGCCCAGCGCCTTGGCAAAGGCCTGGCCCAGCGTGATGCCGGTGTCTTCGGCGCTGTGGTGAGCATCGATGTGCAGGTCGCCCTCGCAGGTGACATCAAGGTCGATCAGACCGTGCCGCACGATCTGGTCCAGCATGTGGTCCAGAAAAGGCATGCCGGTGTTGAGCTTGCCCTGGCCGGTACCATCCAGATTGATGGCGACACGGATGCGGGTTTCATTGGTATTGCGGACGACTTCGGCCTGGCGAGCAGTCATGGGGGAACTCGTGCGGGGGACAAAGAAGGCATTATACCCTGCCCGCTCCCGGGCAGCACCCGGGGCCACAAATGCCGGGCTTTGTGCTACCGTCGCCATCGTCAAAGCATCAAGCCCAAGGAGTTGTCATGCCTGTTCTGGTTACGGTCGCCTCTGCCCCCCTCTCCCCGCAAATCGCTGCGGATCTGGAAAAGGTCTATGCCGACTCCCCGGAGTTCTCCTCCGGCGCTGCCGCGATCCAGGTGCTGGGCGATGCCCTCAGCGACGGCGACACCCTGTATCTGGGCGTTTTCAATGGCCATTACATCGCGGCCGTGCTGGTAAGGGGCGACACGGATACGCGGCACATGCGCTATCTCTGCGTGCACCAGGCCACCCGAGGCCGTGGCGTTGCCGAGCGGCTGGTGGAAGAAGTGCGGCGTCTGGAGCAGGAGCGCAATACGCGCTGGCTGGAGGCCGATTTCGACCTGACGCAGGAGGGCATTCCGGAGATGTTGCTGGCCATGAGCTTCATTCCCCATGGCACCCAAGGCGGTTATCGCAGCCTGATTGATGCCTGATAGCTGTTACCTGGCCTGACCCCGGACCTGATTGACCTGATCCTGATACTCAGGCCGCGTTGGCTGTTGCTGCCGTGCCGGGTGTTACGTCTGGAGCTACGCTGGGTGCGGCATCGGGTGCGCGGCGGCTCGACAGCGGCATGGAATCCGGGTTTTCACGCGAACTGAACATGAAGTAGCGCACTGCCATCGATTCCAGAATCTCGCCCATAAAGCTCAGCGTCTCAGCCGCGGGTGGCGCCAGAAAGGCGAACTCGAACACGGCGACCGTGTCGTCCTGATAGCGTACCGGCAGCAGAATCGTGTGGGCCGGTGCCAGGCTCAGGC
>CAYGBB010000306.1:0-2933 GCA_964347985.1 uncultured Moraxellaceae bacterium | reverse complement strand
GTTGATGCCGTTGTAATCGTCCACGTCATCGTAGTCTGCACGCTGGCTCTCGCCAGTGTCCGCGCCGACAACGATGGTCGAGGCGGTGAGTGCCCCCGGATTTGTACAGTTGTTCACCAGTGAGGGCCGTGCCGCCTTGCTGGTGCTTTCCCCGCTGCAGATTGGTCCTCCTCCCATGGGTGTGTTTTCATCCCATTTCTTGGCCATAATCTCGTCCATCATGCTCTGCCCGAGCGAGATGGCCCGTTCCCTGATCACTGGATCTGGGCTATGGACGATGGCGTTGAAGAATGGCACCAGGATTCCGGCCACCGCGCCGAGGATGACGATGGTGATGACTATCTCTATCAGGGTGAAGCCCTGGTTTTGTTGGGGTGTTTTTTGTGTCGGGATATTGGTTGCCATCTTTAGTTCACATATCCGGTTTCTTGGCTTACCGTAACTTTCTGGATGTTTTGCCCCGCGCCAATGGTGAAAAGCGTTGGCACGGTTATTGGATTTCCCGAAGCATCCAGTGGCTCCCCCAGACCGTTGAAATAGATTGGCCCACCGGAAAGAAGGATGGCGCATGGAGGGGGATTTTCGGAGTTGAGACATCTGTTTACATAGGTTTGTTCAGCTTTTGGTTCAGCCGGTGGGCCTCCGCCGATACGTTTCACGGTATAGCTGGAATTGGTGGCGTCGACGGCAATTCCCCATGCTTCTGTCTTGTCGGTGAACTGCCGGGTCATGGCCTTGTGCTGGGCATAGCGCACCGCCCGTTTGAATTCTTTTGCTGCCGCAGCCTCTTCCATGCCGACGGGCCAGCGTTCATAGACTACAGCGGAAAGAATGCCGAGAATGACAATGATCATGACCAGCTCGATCAGGGTGAAGCCGCGCTGCCGGTTTGTTCTGTATGGGCAAGGAATCATGGTCATGGCTCAGCGGATGATCTCCCGCCAGTTGATGATTCGGTCGTTGCCGCGATAGATGCCGAAGTTGACCCGGGCGAAGGGGGTGTCGTTGAAGTCGTTGTCAGCTCCCTCCCATTCAAAGAGCAGCCAGGGCAGCGAGCCGGCGATCAGCGCGGTTACGTCTGTAAAGCCGGTTGCCCCGGGGCCTGGCGGGCTGAAATTGAGGTTGATCAGGCCGGCATTGGCACTGGTGGGGTTAATGGTGAGGGTCGTCGCGGCGGCGCCGTTAATCAGGATCGTGCCGTCAGTTTGATTAACCTCCAGGGTATTGTCAAGCCTGTAATTCGCAATGCCGCCTGGGTCGGTGCAGTTGTCTTGGGCGTTGAGCACGAAGTTCGCGCCGTTCCAGAATTCAAGGCGTGCGGGAACGATGAGCGTTCCGGTTTCCGGGCCATAGGCGTTGGGGAGCCGCAACCGGCCATAACGTATCTTGGTGGCAGGGGAAAGTACGGCGCTGGCCCCGGTCCTGGCGATGCCGTTCAGCCTGGTGATTTGTGCGCCATCGGCGTCATTGATCGTGATGTTGAGTCTGAAGTTGTCAAAGGGGCCATCGGGATTGATAGCCCGGTCGAAGCTGTAGATGCCTGGGCCGGCGTAGGCGCCGCTGCTCCACTGGAAGGCAGGCAGGTCCGGGGTCAACCGGTTGTTGAGCGGGTTAAAGGGCGTGCCGTTATTGTCCCCGGTGACGCTGAATTCAGCCAGGGGGGCATAGCCGCTGGTGTAGCGGGACAACGGGGTTGCTCCGGCGCTGGCCATGGCCTGGATGCTGATGGTCACGCCAAGGGCCGGTTGGCCCATGTAGGTAAATTCATTTCCCGTCCCAGGGGTGCAGGCACCGGTCAGGGTTGCCGTGACCTCGTAGTGGTCCGGAAAAAAGCGGCCCAGAGGCCCCAGCGCCGTACCGCCGATAGTGCAGCCGTAAAAACCCACCGAGGCGATATTGGAGGCGCTGTTGGCAATGCAGTCGCCGCCGGCTCCATGGTCGACCCCGCCGACCAGTCCTGTCACCTGATCAACGGCGGTAAAGGTCGCATCGAACACGGCGTTGGCGTTCAGGGTGATGGTTCCTACGTCCAGATACTGAAAGGTGCCGACGGCGTTGGCTCCGGTTGCCGGGGAAAAAACGCCGGTCAGGGTGTTTGCTCCGATGGGGACGGTGTTGTGGTCCACGATCTTGACGGGGTCGGTGGTCGGGGTGCCGGTGTAGCCTGCGGTGACACCGGAAGCGGCGGTGAGGTTGAAGTCCGCGCCTGCCTTCCGGGTGTTTGTTAGCGGGTTGAGCGGCGTGGTGGTGGCGAGGGTCAACTGCCGGGGGCGGATGGCGAAGTTGTCCGAGGAGCAGGCGGATTGATTGGTGGTGGTGTTGCGGATGCGCACCCTGACGTTTTGTGCCGCATAGGGGTAGTTAAAATTGAAGGTGTGCCGTCCGTTGTCGCCAGCGATGAAGTTGTAAGCACCCTCCGCCGTCAGGCCGGCGGCAAAATCGCCGCAATTGCCGCTTGGCGCGTTAGGATCAACCAGGGCAATGGATACCGGCCCGGTAAAGTTGGCGGCCAGGGCAAGCACATCCAAGGAAAAGGCGGTGCCCGCCAGTTTGGTATAGATGGGGGTGGAAGCGGCACGGGTGACCTCCACTGCGTCGAAACAACTAGCGATGGCGGTGTAGGTAAGCGCACAAGTCTGGGTTGCGCCGTTGTAGCATGCCGTTGTTGTAGTGGTGGCGGTGGGGGAAGTTACTATGCCGCCGAGAGTCACCGTGCCTGCTGTGTTTTTTGTGAGGCTGACCGTGGCTTGGCCGCCGCTAAAGGTGATCGGATCGGATGACCAGGTTGCGCCCAAAATATCGGTTAAATTTACGGTCACTGGGCCGAGGTACAGAGTTGAGCAGCCGGCGTCGGCGCAGGCCTTCAGAATAATGGGTTCCGGGGTGCAGGTGTTGGCGCTGCCGTCATGCAGGATGCGGACATGGTCCAGGGT
>CAYGBB010000305.1:0-2945 GCA_964347985.1 uncultured Moraxellaceae bacterium | reverse complement strand
CCAAACGCCGCGTGCTGCTCATCGACATGGACCCGCAAGGCAATGCCACCATGGGTTCGGGTGCCGACAAGCACGACATTGCCCACAGCGCCTATGACGTGCTGACGCGGCAGTGCACCGCCGAGCAGGCCATTGTTACCGGGCTGGATGCTGGCTATCACCTGATTGGTGCCAACGGTGATCTTGTTGCCGCCGAAGTCGAGCTGATGAACGCCATTGGCCGCGAACTGCGCCTCAAGCAGGCACTCGACACCATTCGTGATCGTTATGATTTCATCATCATCGACTGCGCCCCGTCGCTCAACATGCTGACCGTGAACGGTCTGGTGGCTGCCGATGGCGTCATCATTCCCATGCAGTGCGAATATTTTGCACTCGAAGGCCTGGCGGCACTGATGGATACCATTGATCAGGTGACGCAGACCGTAAACCCCAAGCTGCATGTCACCGGCATCCTGCGCACCATGTTTGATCCGCGCAACACACTGGCCACCGATGTCTCCGCCGAGTTGCTGACGCATTTCCCCGACAGCGTTTTGGAAACCATCATCCCTCGCAACATCCGTCTGGCCGAAGCTCCCGCGCACGGCATGCCGGTATTGCTGTACGACAAGGCCTCGCGTGGCGCCATGTCGTATCTGGCACTGGCCGCAGAACTGTTGCGCCGACAGGACACCCCGCGCGAAACAGCAACCGAAACAGCCTGATATTTTTTTCCCCTTTCTCCACAAGAGAAAGGGCTATGGTGAAATGGACATGACAACGACGACAAAAAAGCGCGGACTCGGTGGCGGACGCGGCCTGGATGCATTGCTCTCCGGTGTAAAACAGGTCAAGGAAACCGTGGCTGCAGTAGAAGGCGGCAAGATGCCGGTTGATGGCGAACTGAAAAAGGTTCCCGTCGAGTTTCTGCAGCGTGGTCGTTACCAGCCCCGTCGCGACATGGACCCGGCCGCCCTGCAGGAGCTGGCCGACTCCATCAAGCTGCAAGGCGTGATGCAGCCCATCGTGGTTCGCCCTGTTGGCGAGAACAAATACGAAATCGTTGCCGGTGAGCGTCGCTGGCGCGCAACACAGCTGGCCGGTATCGACACCATTCCGGTCATCATCCGTGATATCCCGGATGAAACTGCCATCGCGATGGCGCTGATTGAAAACATCCAGCGCGAAAACCTCAATCCGATGGAAGAAGCGATTGCCATGCAGCGCTTCGCGGACGAATTCCAGTTCACACATCAGCAGATTGCCGATGCCGTAGGCAAGTCACGTGCGACTGTAACCAACCTGCTGCGCCTGATGTCACTCAACAGCGAGGCCAAGACCCTGCTGGAACATGGCGACCTGGAAATGGGCCACGCCAAAGCGCTGCTGGGGCTGCCGGACAATCTGCAAGGCAAGGCCGGACGTGCCGTGGTCGCCAAGGATCTCTCGGTACGCCAGACCGAAGCCATGGTGCGTGCACTGCTGGCCCAGAAAGCCGAAAGTGCTGAAAGCGATAAGGCACTCGACCCCAATGTCCGTAAACTACAGGACGAGATTGGCGAAAAGATCGGTGCTCCGGTACAGATCGAATACAACGCCAAGGGCAAGGGCCGGCTGGTCATCAATTACAATTCACTGGATGAGCTCGACGGTATTCTCGCGCACATCAAGTAAGATCTTGCTGAGGCTGCCGAAGGACGTTGTGCAGACTTTCAGCAACAGGTAACGACCGCCCTGTACCGGTGGCAGTCTCTCAAGAAAGGATGCCCGACTGTGCGAGCAATTCTTGTTGCGTGCCTGCTGTTCTTGATGTCTCTGCCCGTAATGGCGGAGGCTTGGGATCTGGTGCGTACGGATACTGACCGCGACATCCGTGTTTATCTTCGCGCCGTGCCCGACTCGTCGTATAAATCCTTTTATGCGGTAACACGGGTAAAGACAGGTCTTGGCAGCGTGGTGGCGGTGCTCTCTGATGTACCTGCCATGCCGCAATGGATTGCACGCATGCGTGGTGTCAAGCTGTTGCGGCGCAATGCCGACAATGAGCTCTGGGTGCACGCCAGTTACCGCTTGCCGTACCCTTTTCTGGAGCGTGAAGCGGTTCTGCACTCGGTTCTTGTTCAAGACCCACACTCACGCGTGGTAACGATCACCACCCGCAGCGTGCCCGGGTTTATCGCACACCGGAAAGACCGCCTGCGCCTGATCAACATGCACAGCATCTGGAAGCTCACGCCCGAGAAAAACGGTATTGTCCGTGTTGAATTCTGGGGCGATGGAGAGCCAGGGGGCTACGTGCCGCCAATGCTGTTTAACTACAATCTGCCTGACGAGCCCATGCAAACGCTGCGCAACTTGCGCCAGATGCTGGTCAGAGAGAAATACCAGAAGCGGCAACTGCATTACATACGGGAAGATTAAGGGGCCTGGCTGCTGTGCAGATCAATCATGGACTCCTGCACACTCGCCAGTTGGAAATACACCCGGCCAGCCAGTTGCTGCCACTGGCGTTCTGATTTCTCCAGTGCCTGCTGCAGCAGCCCCGTCATTATCTGATGGTTCTGCGTATTTTTCTGCAACAGCGCCATGCCGATGACGGACATGTTGTGCTGCTCAGCCTGCCAGCGAGCAACCAGTTTTTTCTTCTCATCAGCCAAAAAACGACGTTGGTGCTCCATGTTCTGCACCCGATTGCGCAGACTGGTCAGCACGCGGCCTTCACGATCACGTGCCAGGCGCAGCTCGTTACAATCCTTCCCGTTTTGCTGGCACTGTTTAAGCTGCCTGGCCGTATCCAGAAAAACATGCTCAATTTCACGCAGCTCTGTCTTCGCCGCTGGGAGAAGTATCTCCATCTGCTGCAAGGCCATGCCCAGATCACGAATGAGTGTCGGATTTTCCTCACGATACGTACTTGTCTTTTCCAGATGGGCCTGCAGGCATTCATGGAACGCACGGGATAC
>CAYGBB010000304.1:0-2950 GCA_964347985.1 uncultured Moraxellaceae bacterium | reverse complement strand
GTGCTGCATGTACACCTTGAAGCCGGTTCCCTTGCGCAGGGCCATCTTCAGCAGCCGGGCCACCTTCTCGCCACCGTGAAGGGTGGGCAGCGACACATTGGTGTAGTGCAGGTCGGGCGCGAGCAGGGTCGCGATGGTGTCGTGATCCTTGGTTTCGAGGGCGTGCAGGAACCGGGTCACGACACTTTCGGGGGTGGGTATGTTCATGGCAGCAGTCATCAGTCCATTCCTTCGGGCCAGGGAAATCATCAGTCAATACTAGCCCTGATTGTGCCGGTTACGGCAGGGCCGGATTGGCCCGTTTGCCGGGAGTGTGCGGCAATCGGGCCAATCCATGACCCGGAGTCACCACTAATAGTGCAAACAGGCCCCTGCCCGCAGGTGGTTTTTTTAAAGCAAATAAACAGAATGATGCGTCATTCCGTTATTGGCAGGGTGTTCTGCCTCACTGATCCGGGAGAAGGATGATGGTTGAAGTCGATGTGTTCTGGGCCTATGGCTTTGGTGCCAGTCTGGCACTGGGGGCTGGCCGCCAACTGGCCAAGAAGGCAAAGCCTTTCGAGTCGCGCTACTTTGTCTGGACGGTGCTGTTTCTGGCGCTGTGCTGGGCGCCCACGGGCATGCTGCTGCTGATCCGGCATCCCTCGTGGGAGACAATGCAGGCGGCCGACAGCCTGGCCAGCATGAACGAGTTTCTCATTCTGGGTTTCGGCCTCACCAACATCACGCAGGGCATTCTGGGCTTCTGGGTGGGGGTGCTCCTGCTGCGCCAGAACAAAATCTATCTGGCCAACCTGAACTGGATGCTGGGTTACTTCGGCATGTTCTTCATTCTGGTGTATGGCTGGGACGGGCTGGGGTTTGACCGCTTCTTTTACGACCGCGACATGATCGCCGGATCGCCGGCGTGGACGCCGGGTATCAGTGGCGCCACCACGCTGGCCGGATTTTTCCCGGCGGTGCTCAAGTTTCTCACCTCGGGGGTGGCGTTTACGCTGTACCTGGACGGGGTGTATTTGCTGCCGCCGTTCGCGGCGCTGATGTACCTCTGGTACACCGAGGGCCTGCGCAGTGATGGTTACCAGATTCAGCCGGGCCGCCTGGGCTTTGGCCTGAAAATGCTGCAGCACTATTTGCTGGCGGTGTTCGTGACGGCGCTGGGCGCGGCCATTTTCTCGGCCGTGGTGGTGAATTATGTGGGCGCGGCGCTGGGGGTGGGCAATCACGTGGCGCGTGGCCTCGGCCAGATTCCGGCCACCACGGACATGCATGTGCTGAGTTATTTCATCGGCCTGCCACTGGCCCTGGCCCTGCTCTGGTTCACGGTGCTTAAGCCGGGGGCACTGGTACACCGGATGCTGGGCGTGTGGGTGATTGGCGATGAGCCGGACACTCACGTTGGCGGCAAGCCGGTGGCCTCCGCGCAGGCAAGGTGACCTGAAGTTGCCTGCCATGCTCGCAAAATGACATAAAAAAGCCCGTCTGGATGACGGGCTTTTTCATTTGCGCTTACGTGGTGCCCTTACTGCTTGATCGGCGCCGATACCCCTTCCATTTGCAGGGTGCCAGCCGGTATGCGCAGGCTGATGGTGCCACCGGGCAGTACGGTTGCCGCACTCAGCGATACCGTCAGGTTGACGTCGGCCGTGTTCTTCAGCACGGCCAGCATGCGGCCGTCGGGCAGGAATTGCACCGGCCCGCTCACGGCCACGGTGAGCGGATAACTGTAGAGGTCATGGTTGATGGGGATGCCGATCAGGCTGGGTGCCAGGGCTGGCAGGTCCAGATACAGATCAAGCGTGGCCATCAGTTGCGGCTGGCCGCCGTTGTCCTTGATATAGGCCGTGATGGGCAGTTCGCGCTGGCCGTTGGCAGGATTGACGGCATAGCGTGCCCGCATGACCTGCAGTCCGGTGGGCGAGACGATGTTGCCAAAAGAGCTGGTGGCATACACGGTAACGCTGGAGGCGATCAGTTGTGTGGGCTGGATCAGCACACGCACCCCCCCCGCTGTCTCGTCGTAGCCGGCCACTTCGGCATCAAGGGTACTGCTCAGGTAGAGGAACTGCTGTCCCGGGCACGTCGAGCCGACAGGGCAGCCGATGTTGGAGTCGGTCACCAGGCCGCTCTGGCCAGTGGTAATGATGCGGCCGCCATTGCGGGCGGCAAACACGCCGCCACCGGTATCCACGGCACCCGCCTCGCCGGTGTCATGCTCAAAGTTGGCATTCACATCGGTGGCCGGAAGGCCGCGCAGGCGCTGGAGCACCGTGTCGGCCGCATTGCCGCCGCGGAACCAGATCTCCATGGGGGTGCCGCCGCCGGTAGCCGTGGGGGCGCTGGCGGGTGTCTGCGACAGGGTCTGGGTCTGCAGGGGCAGTCCGTTGCTGCCGCAGATGGCCTGGGAGCCGTCGCAGGTGGCCACCGAGGACTGGCTGTTGCTGTTGGAAACCAGCATGTAGCGGTAGAGCTCGCCTGCGGTCCACGGCTGGTTGGGCACGAAGCGCAACGACTGGCTGGAGACTTCAAGCCGACCTGGCACGGCACCCAGGCAACTGCCGCCCGCACTCATGCGTTCCACACGGAAGCTGCCGCTGGCGCAGGCGGTGCCGAGCTGGACGCTGGCCGGATTCAGGCTTTGCGTGAACTGTACCTGGATCAGGCGTTCGGTCGGCAGTGTCGGCAGTGGCAGGATGTCATCACCGGCCTTGCCCCCCACGCAGCGCCCTTGCTGGTTGACCGCGACATTGCGGCCGCTGGTCACGCAGGGATAACCGGGGTAGCTGGCCAGCACCACTGGCGAGCGGCTGCCGGGGCTGGCCAGATCGGGCAGGCGGAAGTCCAGGCTGAGCGGTGTCACGGGATTGCCGGCCAGATCAGTGACATCGGCGCTGAGCTGCACGCGGTAGTCGGCATTGTGGGCCAGTGGCTGTTGCGGCCGGATCACCAC